>CAXTNS010000128.1:12528-12885 GCA_964245465.1 uncultured Thermoanaerobaculia bacterium | reverse complement strand
GTCGCCACGTCCGAGAGCGACCCGGCACCCCGCTCCTCGAGCAGCATCGAGAGGGGCTTGCGGGCAAAGAGTGGGTTCGCCAAGGTTTCCACCTCCTTCGGTTCTGAAGGAGGTTAGAGGCCGGCGGGGGGAGGGGACTATTCCGGAACCTTCAGGAAACCGCGGGGAGGGATGGAAGGTCAGGGGAGGTGGAGGGATCTATAATAGTCCCCATGGAGGACCACGAGAGAAAAGAGCGTGCCGCCGCCCGCCGATCCTGGCCCATCGGCGTCTACCGCCTTGGCGAGGAGCCGGAGGATGATCTCAGTGCCACGACGACCGCCGCCGAGCGGCTCGCGATGATGTGGCCTCTGGCCT
>CAXTNS010000128.1:4251-12518 GCA_964245465.1 uncultured Thermoanaerobaculia bacterium | reverse complement strand
GGCAAAGGGAGAGCCGGGCTGAACAACGAATTCCGGAAGTAGCTAGCCCCGCCGCCCCACCACCCTTCCTACTCGCAGCCCCTCGGCCAGGCGGTAGGCGGGGTGGGCGGTCACGATGGCCGCGCCGTCCTTCAGGCGGCTCCGGAGACCGTGGATGTGCCGCGCCGCGAGGTTGGTGATCTCGGCGCGGCCGGCACCCTCGGGGGCGATCCTCTGGCCGACGTCCACCACCGGCACGCCTTCGCCACCTTGAAAGCGGTCCTCGACCAGCTCGATCCAGGTGACCGCCTCCTGGCTGCCCGCCTTGCAGGTCAGGCGGCGCTTGTCCCCTTCCCCCGACAGAAGCCGGCCGCCGATCTCGACCCCCGGGTCGCCCCACCAGACCACCAGATCCATCTCGGCTTGGATCTCGCGCCGGTCGTCCTGTGTCTTTGCGACGGCAGCGATTGGTCCCTGAACGATCTCCAGCCTCAGAGGAAAGGCGCGGTCGAGGTGGGAACGCACGACGGGCACCACCATCTCCCTCAGCTCGCTTTTGTCCATCACGTCCCGCGGATTGAACCCGGCGTCGATCAGGTCGCGGCCGAAGGTGGCCTCGTAGCCGCGCTTGTTGGAGAGGAAACGGCAGGTGGGCGAGTTTTCCGCGAACATGCCGCGCACGGTGCTCGCGAGATAGATCGACTCCCACCAGCGGTCCGCCGGGATGAACCCGAGGGTCGAGAGCTGGACGTCCTGGAGCAGCAGCCCGCCCGGACGGAGCATGCCGGCCACGGCTTTGGAGAACCGGTTGGCGCTCTCGAAGACGGCGGCTTCGAGAGAAGCACGGCGGGTATGCCGTTCGCCCGGACCGAGGCTCGCGGCCACCTGAAGACCGGGATAGGTTTCGAGCCAGCGGTCCACGAGGCGCGTGGTGTCCGGCCCCGTGCGGTCGAGGCAGAGCACGGTCGTCAGGGCGAGGAGGGATGGGTCCTCCTCCGCCAGGGCGCCCAGCAGCTCGGTGACGTGGTGGAGATGGTCCTCGGCCACCACCAGGGGGCGCCGCGCGAAGCCTGCTGATCCGACCCAGGACATGGCGGCTACTATACTGAGTCCCGAAATGATCACCGATCCGGAACGCGCCGACGGCCAGACCCCGCGCCGGCGGTGGGGCTCGCGCCTGCTGTATCTCGGCGTGTTCCTGCTCGCCGTGCTGGTGGCGCTCGCGGTGCTCTCGGTCCGGAGCGAGTGGCGCGAGCGGATCGGCCAGGGACGGGCGGAAGCCATCTTCCAACTCGTCCAGGGGAGGACCCCGGCACGGCCCACGGAGACGCCCGGGGCCACGGCGTGGCTCAACCTCGAGCTGCTGCGCTACCGCGAGCGCATCGCCGATCCCGAGAAGGCGCGGCTTTACGGAGAAGTGGCCGAGTGGCAGGATACCCGCTCCGTGCCGCCGTTCTTCGCGCCTGTCCGGGAGTTGCTGGCGAGCCCCACGCAACACCCCGAGATCCAGGCCGTCCCCCACCTGCTCCCTTCGCTGTCCTCAGAAGTGGCGGAGACCGGAGCGCCTCCTTTTTCGATGCGCAGCCAGAGCTACGTCGAGATCGACCGCCACTGGCTCGCCATGACGCGCCGGAAGTCCCTCGACTCAGCAGACCTCTCCGATCCCTTGAACGCCTCGAACCGCTTCCTCGCCTTCGTGACGCCCCACCTGCTGGCGCTCTCCGAGGACCTCCCCGCGGTGCTTTCGCGCCATCCCCTGCCGGCCCTGCCGGGCAGCCGGCCGCCGCGGGTGGTGCGGCTCTACGCCCTTTCGGAAGACGGCACGCTGGTCTCCATGCCGCTCTCGGGACTGCGGTCGCCCTTCGATCCGGAGGCGAGCCGGCGCGCGGCGATCGAGGAGGGACGGGAGTTCCGCGGCTCGCCGGAGCGGCCGACGTTCGTTTCGAACGAGTTCTATTTCCGGTTCGACTATGAGCGTCCGGAGGAGCAGACGTTCTACTCCGGCCTCTATCTCGACCTCGGCGGACAGGGGCTCGTCGCGACCATCACCGTGCCCCTCCGGGATGACCGCGGGGGGTCCGGCACGCGGGGGCTCGTCGGCGCGGACCTCACCTTCGACATCGACTGGGAGGCGTTCGCCCGCCGGATCGATCCGCCGATGATCGCGGGCGTCGTCCACCTCTCGGACGCGCCCTCGCAGAACCGGCCCTGGGGGGAGATCGAGGCCGCGCTCCCGGAGTCCCGGCCGGCGGCGCTGCGTAAGGCCGTGGCCGCGCTCGCCCAGCGTCCCGGGACGGGCGCGGCCGAGAGCGTCCCCTACGTGCTTCACGGCGTGGTGGAGGGCCAGGGGGCGGTGGCCGCCTTCCAGGTGGCGGCCTCCACGTGGCTGGTCGTCCTCTTCCCGAAGACGCAATCGCACCTGCCCCTGATCCCCGTGCTGCTCTCGGCCGTGATGCTGGTGGCATTGCTCACGGGCTTCGAAATGAACCGGCGGCGGGCCGAGCGCGCCCAGGTCAAGGCCGACCGCGCGTTCCAGGAGAAGCAGAACCTCCTCAACACCATGCAGGTGCCGTTGATCGTGGTGGACCCGAACACGGACGAGGTCGTCTTCGGCAACCAGGCCGCGGAGAACCTCGGCGTGCTCCCCGGCTCCCGGATCGGCGACCGCGTGGCGCCGGACCCGCGGGCGCGCGCCCACTACGAGCGCATGCAGGTGGCCAAGCCCGAGCCGCGCCGGGCCTACGGCATGCCCGTCACGGTGCGCGGCGAGGACGGAGCGGAGGAGGAACGCTACGCCATCGTCCGCTCGGTCGCGGTGACGGCACCCATCGAGGCCCTGCACGCGGACGAGCGCCACCGGCTGGGCATCCTCTTCCTCGTGGAGCCGGACGCGGACCTGGCCCTGTTGACCGAGGACCTGGAGAGCGAGACCCGGCGGGACGAGCGCCGGCGCCTCGCGGGCCTCCTGAGCCACGGGGTGGACACGCTGGTGCGGGTGCTGGCCCATGGATTGTCCCGGGGATCGGGAGCGGCCTCCGCGCCCGAATTCGTCTCGTGGCTGGCGGCCTACGTGGACCGCCGCCTGCGGACGACGGCGTGGCTGCTCGACCATTGGGACGCCGAGCCGCCGCTGCCGCCGGACAGCTCGATCGAGGCCGCCCAGGCGCGGTCCACCCTCGAAGGCCTTCAGAACGTCTTCGCCCTCGCGGCCCGGGACGCCGACCTGCGCACCCGCCTCCACTGGGACAACGGCGTGCTGTCCGATCCGTCGGATCCGGCCGCTCCCGTCCTTGCGGTGGACCTGGACTGGCCCGGGGATCTCTGGTTCACCTCCCCGGTGCGCGGCGGTTTCGGGTTCTTCCTCGGCGAGGTGCTGATCAACGCCATCCGCCACGGTCGTCCGGGCTCGACGCCGGCCGTGCGCATCAGCTTCGATCGCGTCCGCCGCGAGCTCGTCTTCGAGGTGGAGAACGACCTGCGCTCCGGCGCCTCGGACCGCCCGGACGAGCGCGGCGAGACCTACGGTGGCCGCCAGATCCTGAACCGCCTCGCCCGGCTCTTCGAGTGGCGGGACCTGGCGTTCGAGAAGCGCGAGACCACGTATCTCGTCTCCTGGCGGGTGCCCGCGAGCGAGCGGGGGGACCCGCGGCGGGCGGATTGAAGGTGGGTGATGGTAGACTTTCCGATCAAGAACGAGGAGGCAGTATGAAGCGTTCCGCTCCTCAGATCGCCATCGCCGCCGTCCTCGCGGCCCTGATCTCGTTGCTGGCGGCCCCCGCCCGGGCGCTGCCGAAAAAAGAGCCCTGGATCGAGCTGCGGACGGCGAACTTCACGCTGTTCAGCAATGCCCCGGAGAAGACCGTCCGGCGGGTCGGCGAAGACCTCGAACGGCTGCGCGACGCCCTGTCGCAGCTCGTGCCCGGGCTCGCCCTCAATTCCCCTTCCCCCACCTACATTTTCGTCTTCAAGGACGAGGAATCGTTCAAGCCCTACCAGCGTACCTACGAGGGCCAGACGCTCCAGTCGGGCGGCTACTTCCTCGCTCGGCAGCTCGCCAACTATGTGGCCATCTTCGTCTTCGCCACCTACAACGACCAGCACCGCGAGGAGCGGCTGGTGATCTATCACGAATATATCCACAGCGTGCTGCGCAACAATTACGCGAGCCTGCCGCTGTGGTTCCACGAAGGGCTTGCCGAGTACTACAGCACGTTCGAAGTGGGCAAGGACGAGGCCCGCATCGGCCTGCCCATCCCGGAGCACATCCGCTGGCTGCGGCGCAACCCGTTGAGCCCCTTGGCGAGCCTGTTCGCGGTCGACGAGCACTCGCGGGACTACAACGAGGCCACCCGGCGCGGCGGCTTCTACGCTCAGTCCTGGGCGCTCGTCCACTACCTGATCTCCGGCAGCGCTGAGCGCCGCCTCCAGGCGATCGAATCCCTCCGCCTGGCCCAGGAGGGCCTTCCCCCCGATCAGATCTTCAAGCGCGCGTTCGGAACAACCGACCTCGCGGCACTGGATCGCGAGTTGGGCAAGTACGTCAAGAGCTATCTCTTCGCCACCACGCGCGTACCTCTCCGCACGGAAGCGAATCTCGCCATGGAGGTGATCCCCATGGCCTGGACCGACGTGCTCTTCCGCCTCGGGGACCTGCTGGCGAACACCGGCTCCGAGCAGGCACCCGCCGCCGCGGAGTGCTTCCGGGCAATCCTCGCCGAGCAACCGGATCACGGGCCCGCCATGGCCGGGCTGGGCCATCTCGAAGAGCTCGCCGACCGCCCCGAAGCCGCCCGCCCGTGGTACGAGAAGGCCGCGCAACTCGCTCCCGGCGACTTCCTCGTCCAGTACCGCTACGCCCTGAACCTTCTCGAAGAGCCGGAATCAGACTCTCTTCTGAAGGCGCGGGCCGCCCTCACCAAGGCCGTCCGCCTGCGGCCCGACATGGGTGAGGCCTGGGCGCGCCTGGGCTATACCTACCAGGCCGCGGACGAGCTGCCTGCCGAGGCGATCCAGGCCATGGAGACGGCCTATCGCCTCCTGCCCTCGCGGACGGACGTGGCCCACAACCTGGCCGTCGCCTACGCCCGCACCGGCCAGCGGGAGAAGGCCGAGGCCCTGATCGAAAACGTGCTCGTGCCCCGCGGCGCCGAGCCCGAAATGATCGCAAACGCCCGCGAGGCCCTGGTCGACGAGGACTATGCGCGGGCCGAAGACCTGGTCGGCGAAGGCAAGCTCGACGAGGCCCTCCCCCTCCTCGAACAGGTCCGCGACCAAACCAGCCTCGCCAGCCGGAAGGACGAGATCACGAGCAGGATCGCGGAAATCCGTGAAGCGCAGAGCTTCAACCGCTTCGTCGACGGCTACAACCAGGCCGTCAACCTCGCCAACCAGGGGGACGTGCGGGGCGCCATCGCCATCCTGGAGCCGCTGATCGAAACCACCCCGGACCCCACGCAGGTCGAAAGAGCCCGCACGCTGATCCAGCAGCTCAAAGGGCCGGAGACAAAGCGCCCACGGTCGAAACCCCGCTGAAGCTGCAAGCGAGGGCTCCCCGCAGCACCTCCAGGTGATCCTGGCTGGTCTGCTCCCAACTGAAGCCCGCCGCGTGCCGCCGGGTCGCCGCCCGGTCGGGGTAGTGATCGAAGAGCCGGTGCGCCGCCTCGACCAGCGCCGGCGCCGTCCGCTCCTTCATCAGGACTCCCGCGCTGGAGCAGGTGACGGCCTCGGGCGTGCCCCAGACGGCGGTGGCGATGACCGGCGTCCCGCAGGCCATGGCCTCCAAGAGCACGTTGGCGATCCCTTCCCGGCTCGACGCCAGCACCAGGGCGTCGGCGGCGCCGTAATACTCCTTGAGGTCCTCCTGGTCGATCTGGCCGAGGAAACGCACCCGGTCCTCGACTCCGAAGGAGGCCGCGAGGCCCCGCAACGTCTCCTCATACCAGCCGTCTCCCGCGATCAGCAAGGTCGCTTCCGGCAGTTCCTTCAGGGCCTCGATCGCCAAGTGGTGACCCTTGCGCGGCGTCGCGTGCCCCACCGAGAGGAGCACGACACCGGCAAGCCCCAGCCGCCGCCGGACCGCGTCGCGATCGACCGGCTGGAAGAGCGTCAGGTCCACGCCGTGGAGCACCACCCGCACCTTCTCTTCCGGCGCACCCCACTCCACCAATCGTCTCTTGAGCGCCTCGCAGACCGAGGTGATCCCGAGCGCGTGATCGACGGCCCAGAGGAGCAGCCGGCGCGGAATCAGGAATTTCGGATAGACGATCACGTCGTCCCCCAGCACCGACATCACCACCGGCTTGCCGAAGTGCTGGCCCAGCATGACCGCGGCGACGCCGTCCGGATAGACGTAATGCGCGTCGATCAGATCGAAATCGAACCCCCTCTCGATCATCCCTTCGAGCACGGGCTTGACCGCCGTCGCCATCATCAGGGGCGCGGAGCTCAGCCCCACCTTGGGCAGGCGCGGATAGCGCGGGTGATAGACCGGGATTCCGTACCGCTCCTCGTAATACGGCACCCGGGCACAATCGCCATAGCGGCCGAAGGCCGGGTGCGGCCAGGGGAACCAGGCCACCGGCGCGACCACGTGGGATTCAACCTCGCCAGCCTCCAGGAGGTGCCGCAACCGTTGTTCGATGAAGATTCCGTTACGGGGCTGGACAGAATTGGGATAGAGCGTCGAAAACGTGACGGTCCTCATGGCTGTACCAGTCTCCGTTGTGACCGAATTTTGGCGCCCGCTCGCCGGCTTACTTTATTTTAAATTGATTTCAAAGGCAACCTTCGTGCGGCGGATGCGCTGACACCTGGGGAGGCATATGTACAAAAGGGTTGTATTTCAGATTATTATTTTGGCTCTTTCTATCTGTTCCGGCGTGGCCGAGGCTCAGCTCCGGCCGTCAGCGGCGGTCCTGCGGCCCGGGCACGCCCCGAATGGACCCAACCTCATGGACCAGGGCTGGAGCTTCTACTTCGGCCAGGTCCACCCGTCGATCGACATCGGCCATCGCCGGCCAGTACCGGAACGTCGGCACCGCCACCGGCACCCCAACGTCAACTACCCGCGGTCCGAGGCCAGCATCGTCTTCGACGTCAACGCGGCCCTCACCAGCGGCAACCGCGACACCATGCTCGCGCTCGCTTCGGCCCTCGACTCCGGCAACAACTGCGGGTGCCCCCTGAGCTGAATCGATCCCTGCGGCGCGTCTCCCCTGCTTCCCCCGGCGGAACCTGCCGCCGGGGGTCTTTTTCATTTTCTTGCCTGGAACGCGATCCCGCCGCTACACTGCTGCCAAATATGACCGAGGCGACGTTCAGCGGTACCGTCGAGCAGCCAGCGTGGGGAGGGCAAGCCGCCGCGGGCGAGCGGCGCAGGCAGGGCCGGGCGAGGGTTCCCGCCCTCACGATCCTCTACCACCCCGACCTGCGCCGTGTGGGCGAACGAGCCCTCCTGGGAGAGATGCTGGAGGGCCGCGAAGCCCACCTCTCCCGCCTGGAGCCGGGCTTCGAGCCTCCCGGCCAGGTGGATTTCCGGGTTCCTCGCCCGCTCGGCGACCGCCACCTCAGCCGCTCCCCCCTCCGGTTCATCCGGACCGACGACGGTGGCCTCCAGCTCTCCGCGGCGGAGACCCGGACGCGCGTCACGGCGGGCGGCGTGCCCGTGCAAGAGGGCTGCGCCTTCACGGGCCGCGACCTCGAGCGCGGCGTCGTCCTGGAGCTCGTGGACCGCGTGGTGCTGCTCCTGCACACGTTCCCGGCGAACCTGGTCCAGGCGCCGGCCCAGCCCACCGAGCGGTTCGGCCTGGTGGGCGAAAGCGAGGCCATCCTGCGCGTGTGCGCCGAGATCCGCCGCGTGGCCGACCTCGACGTGCCCGTGCTCCTGCGCGGCGAGACCGGCACCGGCAAGGAGCTCGTGGCCCGCGCCATCCACCAGGCCGGCCGGCGGCAGAGAGGACCGTGCCTGTGCGTGAACATGGGAGCGATCCCCGGGGCGCTCGGCGCCTCCGAGCTGTTCGGCGCCTCCAAGGGCGCCTTCACCGGCTCGGTGCGCGACCAGATGGGCTACTTCCAGCGCGCTCACGGCGGCACCCTGTTCCTGGACGAGATCGGCGAGGCCCCCCCCGAAGTCCAGGTCCTGCTGCTGCGCGTGCTGGAGACCGGCGAAGTCCAGCGCGTGGGAGGCCTCGAGCCGCAGCGGGTGGACGTGCGACTGATCGCGGCCACGGACACCAACCTCGAACAGGCCATCGAAGACGGCCGATTCCGCGCTCCCCTGCTCCACCGTC
>CAXTNS010000128.1:3841-4241 GCA_964245465.1 uncultured Thermoanaerobaculia bacterium | reverse complement strand
GCGCGAGGCCGCGCCGGTGCCCGGTCCAGCCGGCTTCCCAGCCGAAATCCCTTTCCAGCCCGTCCCGGCAGCGCCCCTGCCCCTCCGCAAACGGGCCGGGGCCCAGAGCTACCGCTCCCCCGCCGGGGTCACCGAGGCCGAGGTCCTGGAAGCCCTGCGCGCCTGCCGCTGGGAATTGAAACCCGCCGCCGAGCGCCTGGGCATCTCCCGCCCTTCGCTCTACCTGCTGATCGAAAAGTTCCCCTCCATCCACAAGGCCGCCGACCTCACCCGCGCCGAGATCCTGGAAGCCAGGGAAGCCTGCGGCGGCGATCTCGAAGCCACGGCCGACCGCCTGGAAGTCTCGAAAAAGGGCCTCCAGCAGCGGATGGCGCAGCTTGGGATGGGGTAAGGATCAAAG
>CAXTNS010000128.1:0-3831 GCA_964245465.1 uncultured Thermoanaerobaculia bacterium | reverse complement strand
CGGTGCGCGTCTTCCGGCTCGGCCGCGGGGGGTCAGCGCCGGGGGAAGCGAGTCCGCCGCTGCCCCGCCGCTTCTGGCAGCGGCGATTCCGGGGGTTCCAGCAGGGGCGTTTGGCAGGACGCTTCGTGTGCCCTGATGTCACGAACGATCGCGTCAAAATCGTATTGAAACCGCTCCATGTACTCTTCGCGTTGCTTGTGAAGCCGTTCTATAACCGGATCAGTAATCATTTTCAATGTCGGAACGTGGAATGAGGGGAATGAATCACTTCCCAGGCAACAGGCTCACCAGCGCATCCTTCAGCCGCTCCGCGAAGCTCGCCGTCAGCGACCAGGGGCTGGGTTGGCGGAGCACGTGCAATGTGCCTCGCTGATCGAGGATCTCGTACGTGCTCGCCTCTCCCCTGCGGAAAAAACGGATATCCACCCGGGCCTCGCCCACCCGCAGGCCCGTCACCGTGATCTCCGGCAGCCAGGCCGGCAGATGGGGATCGACCAGCAGCATCTTGAGCGGCGCGTAGGGATAGAGGCCGAGCAGGCTCTGGACCATGCAGAAGATTGCCGAGGCCGACCAGGCCTGGGGGGAGTTGGCCTGCGGATAGAGCGCCGGAAACGGGTGCTCCGCGTTGCGGGTGTGGCCGCTGAACGCTTCCGGCAGGCGGTGGAATTCGAACAGCCGCGCCGCTTCGAACATCCCCCGGCAAATTGTCTCCAACTCCGCGTGCAGGCCGAAACGCAGGAACCCAAGGGTGAAGCTGGCGTTCTCCACCGGCCAGACCGAGCCGCGGTGATAGCTGTACGGGTTGAACGCCGGATGGCGGTCCGAGAGGGTCCGCACGCCCCAGCCGCTCCAGAGGTCGTCCGCCATCAGCCGCCGGGCCGTGCGCTCGGCGAGCGAGGAGTCCACGATGCCCGCGGCCAGGCAGTGCCCCGGGTTTGAGCCGATCGACCGGATCGGCCGGCCCGTGGCGTCGAGGCCCATGGCGAAGAAACCTTCCTCCTCCATCCAGAACACCTCGTTGAACCGCTTCTTGAGCTCTCCGGCCTCGTGGAACAGACGCCGGGCTTCCTCTTTCTCATCCAGCCACCAGAGCGTCTCCGAGAGATGGAGCTTCGCCACGTAGATGAACGCCTGCTCCTCGCACGTGGCGATGGGCGGGGAGACCGGCGCGCCGTCCGCGTCCACGATGGCGTCCGGCGAATCCTTCCACCCCTGGTGGAGCACGCCCTGGGACGAGCGGGTCTGATAATCGTAGAAGCCGTCGCCGTCCCGGTCGGAAAACCTTTCCAACCAATGCAGAGCGTCCAGGGCGGGGCGCACGAAGGATTGGACGCGCTCGCGGTCGCCCGTCCAGTGCCACAGCTCCGAGACCAGCACGGGATAAAACCCGGAGGTCGTGATGGAGCCGTAATACCGGCCTTGCGGATTGAAACCGAGCGCCGCGAGCGGACCGGTGTGGGCCTCGTGCAGCATGCGGCCGGGCTGCTCGTCGCGCCAGTCGTTCACCTCCTGGCCCTGAAGCCGGGCGAGCGCCCGCAGGCTCCCGTCCATCATCTCGGGACCCAGCATCGCCGCCTGCCACGAGGCGCTGAGCGCGTCCCGGCCGTAGAGCGCGACGTACAGGGGAAGCCCGGCGCCCAGCGTCCACGAGGAATCGTCCTCATCAAGATCGCCAAGTCGGAGACTGGCCAGGTCCCGGCGGGCCTGCTCCAGCGCGCCGATCACCACCGGCGCCAACGTCTCGGACTCGGGCGTGGAAAATCTTGCTGATTCGTCGAGGAACCGTTCCTGCCTCTCGGAGACCTCGTGGCCTACGCCACCGACAACGTCCACGATTTCCGGGACGATCTCCAGCCGGGCGCGCCAAGTGCCGAGCGGCGGCAACTCGACGCGGAAGGCCAGGCCGCCCTCTCCGCAAGACGGCGGCGAATCTGACTCCGCCACGCGGATTCGAACCCCGCGGTTGATCCAGGCGCACCGATTCTCCGCTCGATACTGGAAAACCAGCTCGCGGACGCCATCCCAGCGCCGGTCGATCTCTCCCTGCTGCCGGCGCCTGTCCATCGTCTCGCCCTGGTCGGCGAAGTCCGCGTCCAGATCGATCGACAGATCGAACGCCGTGGCCTGCTGGCTGAAATTGGTCAGCGCGACGTCTTCCCGCAGAACGCTCGACACGGTGCGCGTCAGCCGCAGCTCCAGCGTCCGCTCCGAAGCCGGCTCCATGTGGCCGCTCCCCTCGTCCCGCTCCCCCGGATCGGCCCCGGGCGGCAACAGCACGTAGAACCCCATCCACGAGCCCTGGGTCACGTTGGAAAGCGCCACCGGTTTGGGGTCCTTGCCGTCGATCGAGACGCGATGGCGGGAGAGGAGCCGCGTCTGGTGCACGAACAGGCCCCGGTTCGGGCCGCCGTCGAAGAATCCATCCTGGTCCGCCGCCAGCACGATCCGCCCGTGGCTGACCACCACGAGGTCTTCCCAGGGACGGAGGCGGACGAGCTCGTCGCGACGATCGTTCACTGCATCAGACCATCACCGAGCGTGTCCGCAGGAGCGGCCCAGCGAGAGATTCGTCCCCTTGAATCGTAACCTTTTCCCGCGCGGATTCCGGCGGCAGCGCGTTGTAGAAGAGGCGCCAGACGACCGCGGGCTCCACGGTCACCCTTGTTGCCGGACGATCCGCCTCGCCGCGATACAAACCCCACCGCTCAGCTTCTCGCAGGAGCGTCCAGGCCCATCCGGAATCTCCCGGGACGGCGAGAGTCAGTGACGTCCCTGCCGGGGCCTCCACGTTCCCGTACGCGTGGGGCAGGGCGCGCACCGAGAAGTCCAGCAGCGGGTCCAGCCAGTGGGGATCGAGCAGTCCGGACAACCCCGCCGCGTTGACCGCGTCGCGGATCTGCATCTGGTGATGCCACCATTCCGTGTACTCGCGGCCGGTGTCCATCCAGTTCTCTGACTGCGCCTCCCCTGCCCACGCCACGGAAAACACCGCCGGCGCGTGGGGATCCAGGCCCTCCACCAGCTCCGCCATCCACGAACCGGTCACGTCGAGGAGATCCGTCAGCAACCGCGGGCTCAGCCGCCGTCCATAGGCGACTCCGCTCGCGTTGAGGTCGTTGATGAAACCCACCAGATCGCCATAGGACTCGATCGGCCGGTCCGGCACGAGGAGATGACCGTCGCCATGCACGGACAGCTTGCGCAGAATGCCGTCCAGAAGATGCGCCGCCACGTCCCGCACCCGCCAGGCTCCCGCGACCGTGGACCGCTCCCAGTCGGCAGCCGGCAGCCCGCGGAGCAACGTCATCAGCTCACGGTGAAGAGGCGCGAACAGGCCGGCCACGTAACGAGGCGGGAGGCGTTCGAGGCTGGGCATGGGGTGGAGGATATCGTATCGCGTAGCGACCTCACCCTCCGGCTCCCTCTCCTGAAGAGGGAGGCGGGGGTGCAAGCGATGAAGAAGAAGCTTACCAAAGCCTCCATTCCGCCGCTTCGAACCAGTCTGCCTCAGCAAGACGTCTTCCACATCCCGACGCCCGGCGGGGGATTGCGTCTCACCAGGGAGGGGCGCAAGAGCTGGTTTCTCCTCTACTACTCGCCCGTGACCGGGAAAAAGCGCCGACTGACCCTGGGCGAGCATCCCTGTGGAAAAAAGGGAGAGCCGAGATATCTAACCCTGAAGCAGTTCGAGACGGAATACCAGATCCTCCGGGGAAAGCTCGCGGAAGGCAAGGACCCTCAAGTCGTGTCACGGCCCGAGATGGGACTAGCGCTCCTTCACAGCAGAATTGACAGATCGTAGGGGCGGCCCCACGTGGCCGCCCTGGGGTG
>CAXTNS010000127.1:0-12922 GCA_964245465.1 uncultured Thermoanaerobaculia bacterium | reverse complement strand
GCTCAGCGAAGCGGCCTGACTCTCAGGATTGCAGATTTTTGCAACAACCGGGTCATATTGTTGTATGGTGCGCTCATTCCCACGGGTTTTCGGCCTACCAAAACACCACGGCGGTCGGCATCAGGATAGTGAGCCTCAAACCAGGTAAGGTAATCTTCTAGTTGCCTTCGGTTCGTGATTGTGAGGTCTACCTGAGGATTCTTCAGCTCTACAACCACGATCTGCCGCTCTTCTGGGCTGGAAAGAAACACGAAGTCCGGACGATTATTGTCGGGAATACCCTTAACGTCAAACCGATTCCCAGTGGGGATCTGGCCCAGCTCTTCTGCCTTTATGATCGCTGTTTTTAAGGCTTGATTGGCGGTCAACACGGCTAGATCCGGTTCGATAATCCAGGGGAAGCGCTCGATAAGACGCTGCAGGTCAACCTCTGACCCATGGTGGACATAATCGAAGAGCCGGCTCAGGGCGAATGCACGCTGGGCGAAGATTACTGCCAAGTTGAGCGCCTCCGGTACCGAATGGGACGAGAGCCGCTCGACAACTCTCGTAAAAGCCTCTGGCGGCATACCTCCATCGCGAGCCACCGAATCCCATAGGTCGCGTACAAGCTGGCGCATCGGGCGCTGTATCCATGCATCCGAGACGGCATTGATGAGGTCTTCCTTGGCCTGCGTATCTTTCCCAAAGGAGGGAGTAATTGAGGACACGAGTCTGACTATCTCCTCCTCCTCAGGTTCAGTCACTCCCGCAGCTAAGCCAGATTTCACAGCCTTCTTCACTAACCGCCGGTTCTCCGCTGACTCCTGCCCTTGTCTCCACTGCTCGAACGAGCCAACCCAACTGCGTACCTTGGCCTGCCCCCACTCGTATAGACTTCCCGTTTCAGCGGCATCCCAGTTCACGCTGGTTCTGTCCGTGGATATTAGGTCGGCTCCGAACTCGTCGAGCCAGTCGGCCTCGACCACCCCGAACATGTATCGAGTAAAAATCTCCTTGCCTTTGACACCGAAGGTAAATGGGCGATCCTGGGCTATCTTGCCATGTGAGTAGACGCCAACGCCAGCCTGATCCTGTGGCCAAGACGCACTTTTGACAAACCCCACCCAGGACTTGACCTCGCGGGCATCGACCATTTCGGTAGTATAACCAACTTCGGGAATCCGGAATTCGAATTCCGGTAGTGCATTCACGGTGCTGGCTACTACATCGTTAACCTTCACCGTAAATCCACCCTGTAGCGTCACAGTGAACCGTGTGCCGAGTGAGTCGATTAACTGCCCCTCGCTAATTGCACGTCCTAACGAGAGATCTTTCATAAGTACCAGTGTGCCCGTCTTTCCAGATTGAATCTGTTGGCGCCAGACCTCCACTTGACCCGTCGCGTCCTTGTCGGCAGGGAGGCTGTCAAGCGGTCCGCCTTCGAACAACACTGTAGGGTGATAGGAGACCTCACCGCTACCCTCTGAGAGTAGGGCTTTTAGATCAAAGCGAAGCCAATGCACGACGGGTAAGTCGTCCACTAGCGCAGAGGTGACAACATCGACAGTCTGCGCAATCCCAAAGGGTGCGAGCTTGCCAATTCCTTTGCGCCCCATGAGCGGACGCCCAGTACGCGATGCTTCGGTTGCATGCGCCCGCCGTGCCAAACCGATGATGAGGTAGTTAGACGCTAACTCATTCCGAGTCATGCCGTGGCCATTGTCTAGTACGGCCACCCAGCGGTCGTCGTCCATCGACATGTTCACCGACACGGTGGATGCATCGGCATCCCAACTGTTGGATACCAATTCGGCGATAACCCGGGTGGGCTTATTTTGATAGAGCTTAAGCCCGAGGTGTTCGACAATATTGTGACTATAGCGTAAGAGAAGTTCACTCACGAGAAGCACCACCATTCATATTAAGATGGGCCAGTAGGCGTTCCGCCAAGACTCGTACTACCTGAACGGGGACGGCGTTTCCAATTTGCCGCTCGATTTCTCCGTGTTTTCCCAGAAAGCGATAGTTGGGAGGAAAGCTCTGAAGAGTCGCAGCCTCCCGAAGGGTCAATCCACGATCAGCCCGTGGATGTATGAACTGTCCACAGGATGGAGTGGTGCAACGCGTCGTGAGAGTGGGGGCGGGTCCAGTGGTCGGCAAGCGGCTGTACGCGGTAGTCGCGACATGCGTTGTTAGCCGGTTGTGACATGCGAGCCGAAGCTCGGCAGGAAGATCAAACCGGGAGCCGTTGAGAGGGATTGCCCGAATCCGTTCCAACACAATACCAGAAGCTCGGCGGCACCGGTTCAACTCATCCCCCTCGGCTGGGGTCAGACCCTCAAGAAGGTCGGCGGCATGAGGCAGAGGTTCGTCCACCGAACGCCAAAACGAAGAAGGGAGTGGCTCTACGTCTGAGCGAACAGCGACGAGGAACAACCGGCGTCGAGACTGCGATACTCCAAATTGTGTGGCATTGAGTTCTGCCACGGCTGGCTGATAGCCCTCGCCATCTAGCCAGTCATTTAACATCGCGAATGCCGGTGATCTCTTGACACCTGTGACGTTTTCCAGCATGAGCGCAGCAGGCCGAAACTCTTCGATCCATGGAATGTTGGCAAGGAGCAGGGAATCCCCTCGCGCCGTATCTCGCGCTTGGCTCAGCTTCGAGTAGGGTTGACACGGTGGGCAGGTTTTCAAAATGGTGAGTGCGTGACGCGCGAGCCCAATCGCTTGGCGCACGCTGCTCGGCAAGATTTGCAGAATATCACCCTCGCTGACGGCTACCTCTTGATGGTTGGCTCGGAATGTTGAGCAGGCGGCTCGATCACTGTCTACTGCGGCGACTACGCGGAGCCCCGCCTCTCGTAGGCCTTGACTCGCACCTCCGGCCCCACAGAATAAGTCTATAGCGGTGAGCGTTTGCTCCCTGGTGCAGTGGCCAGAAGTTGGGGAGAAATAATTGGACACTTTTAACTCTATACCCTGGTCCCTACTTCAGTCAACCGTCTCCGACCTCCTGACGGCACGGGGGGAGGCCTTGAATGGTGAGGGTGCGGCGCTCAGTGGTGATGCACGTGCGCCGCTCCCCACCCATCGGGCCTCCGCGGAGGTCGGGTTCGGCATCGTTCAGCGAGAATGGCGGGCCACGTAGTCTCGCAACACCTCATCCATTCGCCCCTGCCAACCTTCGCCGGTCGACTTGAAATACTCGATGACCTCGGGGCTGTAACGCACCGACAGCAATTGCTTTCTGCTCGCAGACTTCGGCCGTCCGCGGACTGCACGCATTGGCACCATGGCTTGAAGTTGCTCATCGGTTAGAGGTTGTGCGTCCGGATCCGCCTTGGCGGCGGCAACAATGGCGGCGCCCTCTTCAGGAGTAGGGAACCGAATGGCCGACGACTTAGACGGTTTCGACATAGTGCTTCACCTCGCGACGCTCGGCTCGGCGCAGGCTGATGATTCGCCGCACCTCACCACGATCCACGAAGGCCACGTAGTAGAGGGTGTCGGCCTCAGGAGCGAGCGCGATCATCCGCACTTCGTCGTATGCGAACGCCTCTTCTCCACCGTCGTCCACGGTGCTCGTCGCGTGCATACAGAACGAGGATGGCACTTCCTCAGCCATATCCCTTCAGAGTACCTCTTAAAAGACGACGGAATCAATGCCTTGACCCCGCTGAAGATACCCAGGTTCTGCATTGTGGTCAAGGCAGGTTGCTGAGCCTATCCAATCAAATGCAAAGTTAGCTCTTCACCGACTGCGTCGGCCCCCCAGGGAAGGGTGCCACCCTCCCGGACAAAAACCTCTCGGCTTTCCTCCGCCTCGCTGACCCTGTTCTCCTCTTCTCTACCCCAAGGACGCGAGAAAAGAGGGCTCCGAGGGTCTGCACAGGCGCCTCTGCCCCTCCAAAACCGACCCAGCAGACTCTCAAAGAAGAGTTAGTCAGGCCGGCAGGGATGCCGGCGCTCCCAGGAGCGCTACGCCAAGAAGGGTAATCCTGCCTTGGCAGACCACGAGTACGGCGTGCCCGAAATGCGTTCCGGGTTCCGCTGTGGAAGTCAGGACACCAAGGACGGCAAGGATCTCAAGGACGGGCAAACCCACATCCCCATTCATTCTTGGTGTCCTTGAAGAGTCTCCTTGCCCCTACGGGCTCAAGACAGAAAACCTTTTAGAGAAAACCGGACGAATAGGTCAGGTACCGGTAGGGGCGCCGCTGCTCCCAGGTGGGCTCGTGAACGCTTGGAGCTTCTCCGCCAGAGCCTCGGGATCGTCCGGCGTGACAACCACCGTTTTCGGACCGAAATGCAGGATGACGGCACGGCCCGGGTCGGTGACGAAGGCCCGGTAAAGGCCGAGCCGGCGGTTCCAGAAAGCTCCGGAGAACGAGAACAGGCCGCCGTTGCCGAATGTCCGGAGGGAACCCTTCATGGCCTCGGGATCGATCTCCACGGCGGTGAGCTTTGTCAGGTCGAGAGAGCTCCGCCAGCCCAGCCGTTGCACCAGCAGCTTCCCTGAGGCCACCTCGTAGCCACGGATCATGAAGCAGGCCGAGCCGAGCAGGATCGTCAGCGGCATCACGACCATGCTCAAGGACCAAGTGAGGAGGTACCGAGGCCCGGTGGTCAGGCCAAAGGCCGCGATGAGCACGAGGAAGCTCACCAACAACCCCGTCATCCACTTGAGGGAGCGGCTCCAGGGGGCTTTGAATACGGTCCGGTTCTTCATAACCGAACAGGAAGTGGAACGCGTGGCGCCCCTGCTCCAGGCGTAGAGATGAGAAAACGTTTCAGATGAGGTTTCACAGCCGTCGATTCCACGGAGATTGATCCGTTCACGAAAGTCTGGGGAGTCGGAAAGCGCCGCCCCGCAGACGCCGTACGGCGCCTTTGAAAACCTTTCTGCTGTGGGATAGACGCAGCCTGGTCTAGGCGCCGACGATCCGCAGCTCGAAATCTTCGAGCTTCATCGTCCGCAGCACATAGTTAAAGGCCACGGACTGGGCCGTCGAGTAGTCCATTACGTGGACGGGAAAGCTCTCTTCTTTGTCCGTTCCATCAGTTTCTCGATAGGTCACGGAAGCAACAAACCGACGAACTTTTTTCATAGGATAGACTCCTGATAACCATCAAAACCAGCCGTGCGGAGGATAGGCCCAGGCAGGGCTTGGTGTCAATGGTTTTCGTCTCTACGGAAGGGAGTGTACGAAAGCCCGGAGCATAACAGGTCCTATCGGTCCTGCCCGCGCGACCTCACCCCTAGCCCCCTCCTGGGGAGAGGAGGGAGGACCAGAAGAGGGGTGGGGTGAGGTCACGCGGTGCAGAAACCTTTTCATGGCAATGGCAAGGCGAACATCCGCGTCAGGAACACCGCCATCTCCGCCCGGTTGACCGCGCGGTCCGGACAGTAGTTGCCGCCGCCGCAGCCGGTGGCCACGCCCTCGGCGGCGAGACGCTCGATCCAGCGGGCCGCCCAGAAGCTCGCCGGGACGTCGTTGAACACCGTGCCCGTGGCCGGAGGCGGCACGAAGCCGCTACCGTACCGGGACCGCAGGAGGAAGACCGCGGCCTCCGCACGGCTCAGAGGGGTTTCCGGACAGAAGTTGCCGTTGCCGCAACCCGCGGTCACGCCGTCGGCGGCGAGTTGTTCGATCCAGGGGGATGCCCAATAGCTGACGGGAGCGTCGTGGAACACCGTGCCCATGGCGGCGGGCGGCACGAAGCCAGCGCCGTGGGACGCCTTGACGAGGAACACCGCGGATTCCGCCCGCTTGAGCAGAAGGTCCGGGCAGTAGTTGTCCTGCCCGCAGCCGCCGGTCAGCCCGCTCGCGGCCAGCGCCTCGACGTAGCTCCAGGACCCGTGGCTCGCCGGCACGTCCGCGAACGTGGAGAGCAGGGCCGGCCTGGGCAGGGCCCACAGCTCGAAGCCCGTGGTGCCGTCATTGGCGGCGAAATAAACGTTTTGTCCCGAGGCCGTGAACTCCGTGGGACTCGAGGACAGCGCGCCTGGAGCGACGTCGTGGAGCATCCGCGTGCCCAGAGCCGTGCCGTTGCTGCGCCAGGGCTCGTGGCCGTGGACGCCGTCCGAGGCCGAGAAGAGGAGGACGTTTCCTTGGGCGCGGAGAGCCTGGGGATGGGAAGAGCCTGGCCCGGGCAGGACGTCCTCGACCAGCCGGGTGCCGGCCAGGGTGCCGTCGCTCACCCACAATTCGCGGCCGTGCGCGCCGTCGTCGTACGAGAAATACATCTTGTTGCCAACAGCCGTGAGCGAGCGGATTCCGGGATCAGGATCCCCGGGGAGCACGCGGACGAGCCCGGTGCCCCCCGCGTCGTTCTTCCAGAGCTCGTTGCCGCCGGCCGCGAAGAAGACGGTCGAGCCCTTGGAGGCGAACGGTCCCAGCGGCTTCGAGCCCGGTCCCGGAACGATCTCCGCGAGCAGGTAGGTCCCGGCTTCCGTGCCGTCGCTGCGCCACAGCTCCTCACCGTCCTCAGAAGTGTTCCCGGGGAAGAGAAGCACGCCATCCCGGGCAGCGGAGACGTCGAGCAGGTAGCGGTATGGATGCAGGACGATGGCGAGCGGCACCGTGCCGGCGGAGTGGCCGTCGCTCGTCCAGAGAACTTTCCCGTCCGCCTGGAAGAGTACTTTGTCTCCCAAGGAGACCAGGGAATCCACGTAATCCGGGAAAGACGTTCCCGGCGCCGTCCCGACCGCCCCCGTCCCCTGCCAGGTGCCATCGGTTTTCAGCAGGTGGTCGTTGTAGCCCCACACTCCCAGGAACAGGAGCTCGCCGCCGAAAGGGGTCAGATCTCTGGGAGCGCCCGTCAATCCCAAGCCGCCTGGGGAGGGTACCGCGCCTTGGACCCATTGGGTCCCCGCCAGGGTCCCGTCGGTCCGCCACAGCGACATCTGACCGGCTCCGGCCTGAGAACGGAAGTACACGATGCCTCCCGCACGGGTGAGCTCGCCGGGATGGGAAGGGCTCTCTCCGGGCCAGAGATCCTTCACCAGCCAGGTCCCGGCGGCGGTGCCGTCGCTCCTCCACAGCTCGGCTCCGGTCGCGCCGTCGCCACCCTGGAAGAGCAGAGTCCCGTCCAGGTCGAAGAAAGCGCGAGGTCCCCAGAGCTTGCCGGAAGAGCCCACGGCTATGCCGGACGCCTGGTGATTGATCCGCAGCATCCTCGTGCCGGCCGCCGTGCCATCCGTGCTCCAGAGCTGAATCCCGGTGTCCTCTCCGCTCTTCGCCTGGAAGTACCAGCGGCCCGCGAGGAACAAGCTGGCGGACTGGTAGGCAAGAGAGCTGGTGGGGCCGGGATAGAGGTCTGCGATGAGCGAGGTCCCCGCCGGAGTGCCATCGCTTTTCCACGGCTCCCCGCCGTGGACCGGATCGAAGCCGAAGAACAGGAGCTCAGTGCCGTTGTCCGCCAGGGGGGCCTCACAGGCAGCGGCAGACTTCACCAGGACGGTGCCCGCCTCGGTGCCGTCGCTCGTCCACAGATCACAGGAAGGGAAACCGGCGAAGAAAAAGAACTTTCCCCCCGCGGTGGCCATCCGCCGGCCCGAAGAAACGGATTTGATCGCCCGGGTGCCGCCGGCCGTGCCGTCGCTCACCCACAGCTCGTCCATCTTGCTGATGCGGCTCACCAGGAAGAAGACCTCCCCGCCCCGGGCGACCAGACCCGACAGGGAGAGAACGCCTGAACCGGGCGGGATCGCCTTGACCAGGGCGGTGCCCGCCTCGGTGCCGTCGCTCGCCCAGAGCTCGAAACCATTGCTTCCCATCGCCGGAAAGAACACCCTGCCGCCGGCCACCGCCATCGGCATGTAATCAGGGAGGCCATGGGAGGGACCGGGAGCGATGTCCTTGAGCAATGTGGTTCCGGCGGCCGTTCCGTCCGTCGTCCAGAGCTCCCGTCCGTGTTCCGCATCCTGAACGGCGAGGAAGAGCTTGCCGCCGATGCGGATCTGAGAGGAGGGAAATGAGCGCACGTTGAGAGACGCCAGCGCGAAGGTGCCCGCCTCCGTCCCGTCGCTCCGCCAGAGCTCGGGTACGCCGCGTCCAAAGATCGATCGCGTGAAGAGGAGCAATCCATTGATCTCGGCCAGACCGCTGAACGAGACGTACTCGTTGATCGGGGTCAGGTCCTTGACCAGGACGGTGCCGGCCGCGGTGCCGTCGCTTTTCCACAGCGACTCGCCGCGCAGTCCGTCGTCGGCCAGGAAAAAAACCTTGCCGCCCACGGTCGTGAAGCTTTTCGGGGAGGAGGCGCAGGAGCCCGGGCAGACGTCCGCGATCCGGCGGGTGCCGGCCTCGGTGCCGTCGGTCCGCCAGGGCTCGAAGCCGTGGATGCCGTCGGAGGCTCCGAAAATGACGGTTCCCCCCAGGGCGGCGAAGGGGGGCAGGTAAAAGGGCCCCGCGTCCATTCCCTCCGGACGCGTGGTGTTGAGGTCGGCGACCTGGAAAGCCGGCTGCGCCCGGACCGCGATGCTGAAAAAAAAGAGCACCAAGAGGAAGAAAACTGTTTTGAAGCGTGCGGCCTTGCTCATTGCGCAGCCCTCCGGAAACTCTAGTTATTATTTCATGGCAGCGGAAGATTGATCATCCGCGTCAAGAACACCGACATCTCTGCCCGGATGGACGTCCTTGACCAGAGCCGTGCCCGCCGCGGTGCCGTCGCTCTTCCACAACGCCATGCCGTGAAGCCCGTCGTCAGCCAGGAAGGACATCTCCTCACCGGCGGCCGTGAAGTTGCGCGGGAGAGAGGCGCAGGAGCCGGGACAGAGGTCCGCCACCAGGCGCGTACCGGCCTCGGCGCCGTCGGTCCGCCAAAGCTCGACGCCGTGGATCCCGTCGGACGCCGCGAAGAAGATGGTCCCGTCCAGGGCGGCGGCGAAACCATCCAGGAAATAGCTCGTGAATTCAGAACCGATCCCGGCCGACCGCGTGGTGTTGAGGTCCTCGACCTGGAAGGCCGGCTGAGCCCGGGCCACGGCGCTGAAGAGAACGAGGAGCAGCAGAAACAGAAGAAAGAAGACCGCCTTGGACCTCACGGCATCGTCGTTCATGACTCGGAGCCCTCCCAGGAGGAAGGTTATACTGCTGTACCATAATTCTCTCCCGCAGCAAGGGCTCTGTCAAGAGTCTCCAGGAGTTTTTATTCTTCCACAGCATAGCTCTCTTCGGGAGTACCGTGGTACAGTTCGCACTCCCTACAACTCGTGAGGAGGATCTCTATGCTCAAGCGTTTGTATTGGCTGGCCGTCCTGGTGCTCCTGGTTGCGGCCTTCTCCATTCCCCCCGCCACCGCCGCCCAGATCCCGATGTGCTATAGCGATCTGCCTCACTACAGCTACCCCGATCCGTCCTGGACGTACAGTCACCAGTGCTACGAGGGGACGAGGATCTGGTACGTGTACGTCGATTTTCGGGGGAAATGGAAGCTCTGCAGCTCCACGATCCTGCCGTAGGGTGGTGATGTAGAGGAAGACTCTTGGGAGCAGGTGGCGGGGCCGTCCTACCCCACCTGCTTCAGGCTCATATCATCGCTCCGCGTGGATCCCGTTGCCATCTCCTCCTGTTTCCCTTGAATGATCGGGGGCGTGGTCCGCGACGAGGTTCAGCTCGATGCCGTGCTCCAGAAATGCTTTCAAACCGGCGAGCAAAAAGCTGAAGCCTCCAGTGGAATCGATCGCCGCTGCCACGACGGCTTCGGCGTCGCCACCGAAGCCCCAGTTCTTCACGGTGACGAAGGTCCGGTCCTCGCCCCTGGGCTCGAAGGCCCATTCGACCCGGCTCGGATTGTCGGGACCGTTCCATTCGATGAGGATTCGCCGGTTCTCCTCGACCGCCTTCACGTCCACTTCGGCGAAGACGCCGTACATCTCCCAGTCCCACCGGACCCGCTTGCCGGCCTCCAGCCGGCCGCTTCCCTTGGAGAACCAGAAGCGGGAGGTGATGGCGGGATCGACCAGCGCCTCGAACACCTGCTCGACGGGCCTGCGGATGAGCATCTGCGCCTTGGCGACCGGCGCTTGGAGGGTATTGGCCATTCCCTTCTCCTTGTCGTTCGATCGACACTACGTCAACCCCAACCTGGCTCGCAAGGTCAAAGGGTATGATCCGGCCCATGAAGAGTGACCCGGCCGATCCGATCGGCTTCGAGGAGGTGTTCGCCGCCCTTCCCCTGCTCCACCCGACGCCTCGTTCGTGGGCGGAGCTCGCGGCCGCGAGCCTGCCCGAGTTTCTGGCCGATCACGCGGTCTGCGAGCAGCAGGTCGCCCTGTATGCCCTGTCGCTCGCGGGCTACTATCCCGACGACGCCGAGCTCGTCGAGCGCGCCGCGGCTCTCGCGGCCGAGGAGGTGCAGCATTTCCGGCGGGTGGTGGCGATTCTGAGGAAGCGGGGCTGGCCGCTCGGAGGACGGCGGAAGAACCCCTGGGCCCAGAGCCTGAGGGCGCGGATCGTCCAAGGCCGCGAGCCCTGGACGAAGATCGACCGCCTGCTGTTCGGCGCCATCATCGAGGCGCGGAGCTGCGAGCGCTTCACCCGTCTCCTGGAGGTCGTCGACGATCGCGAGGTCGCGCACCTCCTCGCTGATCTCGGCCCCGCGGAGCGCCGCCACTGGCAACTCTTCTACGATCTCGCCGGCCGCGAGACCGGCGCGGAGGCCTTGGCGGCCCGCTTTCAGAGCTGGCTGGAGCTCGAGGCCGATCTTGCGCGCGGCCTCGGAGTCTCACCGGCAGTTCATGGGTGAGGGGGATCAGTACGCTTTCAAGGCAGGATTTACCTGCGGGCGTAACGCCCGCAGCCAGCCTTACTTACAACTCACGCAGGCACCGGCACCAGCTTCGTCCTCAAGTGCGCCACGATCTTCGGCCCGTGATCCCGCGAGTTCTCAATGAAGATCTGGTCGGTCCGACGGCCGGCCTGGAGGGTTCCGGCGACGTAGAGACCGGGGACGTTCGACTCGCAGGTCTCGGGATCGAAGGTGGGGATCAGGGTCTCGGGATCGATCTCGATGCCGCAGCGGCGCTCGAAGTCGGCGTCCGGGGTGTAGCCGATCAGCACGAAGGCGGCCTGGGCGGGGATGACCTCGGGACCCGTGGGGGTCTCCAGCTCGATGGCGCCCTCGGGGAGGAAGGCGCGCACGCGGGTGTTGAACCTCGCGGGGATGGAGCCCTCCTCGATGCGGTTCTCCATGTCCGGCTTGAGCCAGTATTTGACCCCGGGCTTGAGGTGCGGTCCCCGGTGGACCAAGCTGACGCGGACGCCGCTCCTCCACATGTCGAGGGCGGCCTCGGCGGCCGTGTTGCCGGCGCCGATCACCACCACGTCCTGCCCGAAGTGCGGATAGGGCTCCTTGTAGCGGTTAAAGACCCAGGGCAGGTCCTCGCCGGGGACTCCCAGACCACGGGGATTGATGAAGTAGCCGGTGGCGATGGCCACGGAACGGGCGCGGAAGGTGCGCTCCCCCGTCAGGCGGCGGGTGCGGACGAGGAACTCCTCGCCTTCCTTCTTCACGTCCAGGACCTCTTCATAGAGGGCCAACGGGATCTGATAGTGCTCCACCACGAAACGATAGTAGGTGAGCGCCTGGCGCCGGGTGGGCTTGTCGTCCGGGATGGTGAACGGGACGTTGGCGATCTCCAGCCGGTCGCGAGTGGTGAAAAACTCCATGAAGGTGGGATAGCCCTGGATGGCCGCCGTCAGGGGGCCGCGGTCCACCAGCAGGGTGGAAAGGCCCTGGCGGCGCGCCTCGGCGCCGATGGCGATGCCGGTGGGGCCGGCGCCCACCACGAGCAGGTCGAGTGTGTCTGCCATTTAAGTAGTCCTCCCTCCCACCCTGTACAAATGGTTGACGGGGCCGTGCCGTTTCCCGGAGCCCACCGGGTAGGCGGCGGTCATGGCTCCCTGGAGGTATTCGATGGCGCCCTCGACGGCCTGGGGCAGGTCCTCCCCCGCTCCCAGCCGGGCGGCGATGGCGGACGAGAGGGTGCAGCCCGTACCGTGAGTCGAGCGGGAGTGTTGGCGCGGATGGGTGAAGCGATGGACCCGGCCGCCTTCGAGGAGGAGGTCGACGACCTCTTCGCCTTCAGCATGGCCGCCCTTGGCGAGGACGGCCGGGCCTTTCGAGGACAACGCCTCGGCCGCCCGCAGCCTCTCCGCCTCCGTTCCAGCCGGGAGACCCGTGAGGACTTCGAGCTCGGGGACGTTGGGGGTGACCAGGGTCGCCAGGGGCAGGAGATCCGAGAGGAGGGCCTCGACGGCGTCCTCGCGCAGCAGGCGGTCGCCGCTCTTGGCCACCATGACGGGGTCGAGGACGACGGGCGTGCCCTTGCCATCCAACTGGACGCGCAGCCGGTCCGCCACCACGCGGATGACCTCCGGGCTCGCCAGCATGCCGATCTTGACGGCGTCGGCGCCGATGTCTTCGAGGACGGCGTCGATCTGCGCGGCCACCATCTCCGGCGGCACCTCAAAGACGGCGCGCACCTCGCGGGTGTTCTGGGCCGTGAGGGCGGCGATCACGCTCATGCCGTAGGCGCCGTGGGCGGCGAAGGTCTTGAGGTCGGCCTGGATGCCGGCTCCTCCTCCGGAGTCGGAGCCGGCGATGGTGAGGAGGCGCGGCGGAACCGTCGTCATGCCGTCCGGGGCGCGAGCCGGCCGCGGCGATACCAGCCGAACCCGAGCACGATCAGGAACACCGCGATGCTGATCATCTGGGCCAGGGTGAAGCCGGCGAAGAAGCGGTCGTCCTTGGCGCGCAGGAACTCGACCAGGAAGCGCTCGACGGTGAGCAGCGCGAGGACGGTGAGGGCCACCGTTCCCGGCTGCTTCCGGCGCTTGAAGAGCCAGATGGCGAAGCCCCAGATGGCGAGGGCCATGGCCGTTTCGTAGAGCTGCGTGGGGTGGACGCGCATCAGGGTGCTGTCCGGGAT
>CAXTNS010000126.1:12475-12923 GCA_964245465.1 uncultured Thermoanaerobaculia bacterium | reverse complement strand
GGGGGAGCTGGTGTCGTCGATGACGAAGATCCCGGAGGGCGAGGCGAAGGCGGCCGGAGCGCGGCCGTGGCGGGTTACAGGGTAGCAGGCAAGACCGGGACGGCGCAGATCCCCGTGCGGGGCGGCTATCGCGGCTACCTGCCGAGCTTCGTGGGCTTCGCCCCGGCGGACCGGCCGGTCGTGGTGGGGCTGGTCGCCGTCGCCGAGCCGCAGGGGGGGCTGTACTACGGCGCCCAAGTGGCCGCGCCGGCGTTCGCGGCCATCGTCCGGCAGGTGCTGCTGTATCGCGGCGTCCACCCGGAGCGGGAGCGTCCTGCCCTGTGGCCGGGGGAGAACCAGACCCTGATGGCGAGCCTGCCCGGTCCGGCACCGGCGTCCGTCGTGCCAGCGATGACCGCCGCCGAGGTGGACGATGGCGACGACGCGGCCGTCGGGATCGGTGTCGAGC
>CAXTNS010000126.1:6445-12465 GCA_964245465.1 uncultured Thermoanaerobaculia bacterium | reverse complement strand
ACCGGGGAGAGCCGTCCCGAGAGCGATCCCTCTTCTTCCCAGGGAGGTCGCTCTCATGCGCCTTTCTGAGCTGGTGAGCGGCCTGCCGATTGTGGGCGGTCCCGGAGCAGACCCCGAGGTGACCGGCGTCGCCCATGATTCGCGGGCGGTCGCGCCGGGCGACGTGTTCGTGGCCCTGGTCGGGCAGCGCTTCGACGGCCGGGCCTTCGCCGAGGCGGCGGTGGCGAAGGGCGCCGTGGGCGTGATCGGGCCTGACTCTGAGATTCGTCCCGACGTGCCTTGGCTCGTCACGGACGATCCACGGTCCGTGCTCGGGCCTCTGGCGGCCCGCGCCTACGGCCATCCGGACCGGGAGCTGGTCCTGGCCGGGGTCACGGGGACGAACGGCAATTCCACGGTGGCGACGCTGATCGCGGCGATCTTCGCGGCGGCGGGCCGGCCCGCGGGGTTCCTGGGGACCCTGGGCTACCGGTTCCAGGACCGCGCGTACGCGGGCGGCCATACGACTCCCGAAGCGTCGGATCTGTTCCGCATCCTCCGGGAGATGCGGGACGACGGCGCCGAGGCGGTGGCCATGGAGGTCTCCTCCCACGCGCTCGCCATGGGGCGGGTGGGCGGCGCCACGTTCGACGCGGCCGTGTTCACCAACCTGACCCGGGACCATCTGGATTACCACCGGGACATGGAGGACTACTTCGCGGCCAAGCGCCGGCTCTTCGGGATGCTGAAGCCCGGCCGGCGTCCAGCGGTCAACCTGGACGATCCCTATGGGCGGCGTTTGGCGGCCGAGCTGCCGGACGTTCTGACGTTCGGCGAGGGCGGAGACGTCTCAGCCCATCAGGTCGAGCTGTCCACGACAGGCGTGCGCGGAATCCTCTCGACGCCGCGGGGGGACCTGCCGTTCACCTCGCCGCTCCTGGGGCGCTACAACCTCTCGAACCTGCTGGCCGCCGCGGCCGCGGCCGAGACGCTGGAGCTGCCGCACGCGGCGGTGGCCGCGGCCTTCGCCGCCCAGCGGCCCGTGCCGGGGCGGATGGAGCCGGTCGATCGCGGCCAGCCGTTCGCCGTCTACATCGACTATGCCCACACCGACGCCGCTCTCGACGCGGCCCTGCGCTCGGTCCGCGAGATGGTGGACGTCGAAAAGGTGGCGGTGGTCTTCGGCTGCGGCGGCGACCGCGACCCCGGCAAGCGCCCCCTGATGGGCAAGGTGGCCGGCGAGCTGGCGGACCTGGTGATTGCCACGTCGGACAACCCGCGAAGCGAGGATCCCCTGGCCATCCTGGCCGCCGTGGAGGAGGGGCTGCGGGCGAGCGGTAACCGTGGTTACCGGTTGATTCCGGACCGCCGCGAAGCCATCCGTGAGGCCATCGCGGCAGCCGGTCCGGGCTGGGCCGTGGTCGTGGCGGGCAAGGGGCACGAGAACGAGCAGATCGTGGGGGACAGGAAACTGCCGTTCTCCGACCTGGAGGAAACCGGCAAGGCTTTGGAGGAGCGTTTTGGCTCGCCTGTCGGTCGCTGAAGCGGCACAGGCGGTCGGCGGCCAGATTACGGCCGGCGATCCTGATGCCTGGATCGAGGGAGCCTCGATCGATTCGCGCGCGATCCGCGGGGGCGAGGTGTTCTTCGCCTTCGCAGGAGAGCGCACGGACGGGCACCGCTTCGTCCCCGACGCCTTGGCGCGGGGTGCCGCTGCCGCAATGATCCAGGAGGACGTGCCGACGTCCACGGGCGCCCTGATCCACGTGGACGACACCTTCAAGGCCCTCCACGACCTCGCCCGCTTCGTCCGCACCCGCGTGCCGGAGAAGCTCGTGGGGATCACGGGCTCGGCGGGCAAGACCACCACCAAGGAGCTGCTGGCGGCGATGCTGAATTCCCGGTTCTGGACCCACTGGACGCCGGGCAACCTGAACAACCTCTACGGCTTCCCGCTCTCGCTCCTGAACGTGCCGGACGGCACCGAGTGGATGGTGGCCGAGATGGGCATGTCCACCCCCGGCGAGCTGCGCCAGCTCTCGCTCCTGGGCCGGCCGGACGCGGCCGTCTTCACGGTCGTCCGCCCCGTCCACCTGGAGTTCTTCCCGAACGTCCAGGCGATCGCCGAGGCCAAGTCCGAGATCCTCGCGGGACTGGCGCCGGACGGCTTCATCGTGGCCAACGCGGACGATCCCGAGGTGACGCGGATCGCGAAGCGCCACGGCGCCCGGGTCGTCTGGTACGGCCTGAATTCGGATGCTGATGTCCAAGCCTGTGATCTGGCTCCGGAGCCGGACGGCGCTGTCGGCAGTCGTTTCACGCTCGAAGCCGGAGGTCCCGGCGGACATTCCGTCGAGGTCCGCCTGCCTCTCCACGGGCTCTACAACGTCGAGAACTGCCTCGCGGCGGCGGCCTGCGCCTGGGCGTTGGGACTGCCGCTCGACGAGATCGCGGCGGCGGTGCGCGGGGTCAAGCCCGCCTCCATGCGCGGCGTAGTCCATCGCGCCGAAGGGGGATTCCTCCTGATCGACGATTCCTACAACTCCAACCCTGACGCCCTGGGCAAGGCCCTGGAGAGCGCCGCGGCCTACCCGAGCGAGCGCAGGGTGGCCGTGCTGGGCGACATGCGCGAGTTGGGTCCGGAGGGGCCGCGCTTCCACCGCGAGTCCGGCGAGCGGGCGGCGCGCCTCGGGTTCTCGCCCGTGGCCGGCGTGGGCAAGCTGTCGCGCGAGCTGGTGGCGGGCGCTGAAGCCGCGGGCGCCGAGGCCTTCTGGCTGCCTGACGCCGAGGCCGCGGCCGAATGGGCGGCGGGCGAGGTCCGGAAGGGCGACGTGGTGCTGGTCAAGGGCTCGCGCGGCGTCGGTCTCGACCGCGCCGTCCGCAGGCTCCTGGGACAGGACGAAACCGGAGGAGGACATCCCTGATGCTCTACCACCTCCTCTATCCCCTGCGCGATCTGATCCCGGCGTTCAACGTCTTCCGGTACATCACGTTCCGGGTGGCGGCGGCCATCGTCCTGGCGCTCATCCTCTCCTGGCTCATGGGGCCGTGGTTCATCCGCCAGCTCCGCCGCCTGTCGGTTGGACAGAACATCCGCGACGTCGGTCCCCAGGCCCACCAGGTGAAAGCCGGCACGCCCACCATGGGCGGCCTGCTGATCCTGTTCGCCACGGTGGTGCCGACCCTGCTCCTGGGAGACCTCAAGAACGTCTACGTCTGGGTCGTGGTGCTGGTCACCGTGGCGTTCGGCGCCATCGGCTTCGCGGACGACTACCTCAAGGTCCGCAACCGGCGCAATCTGGGTCTGACGGCCCGGGGCAAGCTCTGGCTCCAGATCCTGGCCGGCACCGCGCTCGGGGTGGCGCTGTTCTTCTTCCTGTCCGGGCTCAACTCGACGCTGACGTTCCCGTTCATCAAGAGGCTGGTGCTCGACCTGAGCTACCTCTACATCCCGTTCGTGGCCTTCATCCTCGTGGGCTCGTCGAACGCCGTCAACCTGACGGACGGGCTGGACGGCCTGGCCATCGGCGCCACCACCGTGGCCGCGGCCACCTACGCCATCTTCACCTACATCGCGGGCAACCGGGTGATCGCCAACTACCTGCAGGTCTCCTACGTGCCGGGCGTGGGCGAGGTGGCCGTGTTCTGCGGCGCCCTGGTGGGGGCGGGCATCGGCTTCCTGTGGTTCAACTCGCATCCGGCCGAGGTGTTCATGGGCGACGTGGGGTCGCTCGCCCTGGGCGCCGCCATCGGCACGGTGGCCGTGCTGGCCAAGCAGGAGATCCTGCTCGGGCTGGTGGGCGGCCTGTTCGTGCTGGAGGCGCTCTCGGTCATCATCCAGGTCACCTCGTTCAAGCTGCGGGGCAAGCGGGTCTTCCGCATGTCGCCGCTCCACCACCACTTCGAGCTGTCGGGCTGGGCGGAGCCCAAGGTCATCGTGCGCTTCTGGATCCTGTCGATCCTGTTCGCGCTGCTGTCCCTCTCCACCCTGAAGCTGCGATGAACGGGTCCTGGAAACAGGTGCTGGTGTACGGGCTGGGTCTTTCCGGCCGGGCCGCGGCGCGCCTGCTCGCGGAACGCGGGATCACCGTCCTGGCGGTGGACGACAAGGCGGTCGAGGTGAACGGCGACCTCGCTGGAAAAGTTGAGCTGCTGCCGGGCGGTGGCTCCCAGAATCTACCAGCCGGAGTGGATGCCGCCGTGGTGTCGCCCGGCGTGCCGCTCGACCGGCCGATCCTGGAAGACGCTCGCCGCAAGGGCGTGCCGGTGATCGCCGAGGTCGAGCTGGCCTTCCCGCTCCTCGACGGCCCCGTGGCCGCCATCACGGGCAGCAACGGCAAGAGCACGACGACCGCCATGACGGGCGAGATGGTGCGCGCCGCGGGGCTGCCCGTGGAAGTCTGCGGCAACATCGGCGAGCCCCTGGCCGACAAGGTGGACGGTCCCCCGGGCCGCGTCTTCGTGGTGGAGCTGTCGAGCTTCCAGATCGAGGGGATCGACACCTTCAAGCCCAGGGCGGCCGCGCTCCTCAACCTCTCCGAGGACCACCTCGACCGCTACGGGACCCTGGCCGCGTATGGCGCCGCCAAGAAGCGCCTCTTCCGCGACATGGACCCGGACGGGGTCGCCGTGCTGAACGCCGACGACCCCGATACGGTCGAGGTCGAGACCCGCGCCCGGCGCCGCTTCTTCTCGCGCCTGCGCCCCGTGGCGGACGGCTGCTGGGCCGACACCGAGGGCCGCGTCGTCGAGGTCTCCCCGGGCGAAGAGGATCTGGAGCTGTTCCACGCCTCCGACGTGCCCCTGGCCGGCGTCCAGAACCTGGAGAACGCCATGGCGGCGGCCCTCCTGGCCCGCGCCGTGGGCGTGGAGCCGGAGGCGATCCGCAACGCCCTCCATGGTTTCCGGGGCCTGCCGCACCGCCTCCAGAAGGTGGGCGAGAAGGGCGGCGTCTTCTTCTACGACGACTCCAAGGGCACCAACCCCGGCGCCACGCTCAAGGCGATCGAGGGGTTTGCCGACGGCACGGTCCACCTGATCCTGGGCGGGCGCAACAAGGACGCGGACCTCGCCGTGCTGACCCCCATGGTGCGCCGCAAGGCCCGCCGCGCCTACCTGATCGGCGAGGCCGCCGCTGAATTCGAGCAGGCCTTGGGCGGCGCCGTGCCCTATGAGATGGCCGGGACGATGGAGCAGGCCGTCCGCTCCGCCGCGGCCCAGGCCCGGCCGGGCGAGGCCGTGGTGCTCTCGCCCGCCTGCGCGAGCTTCGACCAGTTCAGGAACTTCGTCCACCGCGGCCAGGTCTTCCAGGAGCTGGTTCAGAACGTCGTCGGAGGGACGGCCTGATGGCGAAGAAGCTCGCCTTCGACAAGGTGCTCTTCACCATCGTGGTCCTGCTGATGTTCTTCGGCCTGGTCATGGTGTATTCGGCGAGCGCCGCCTTTTCCGACGGCGGGATGAGCCACTTCCTCGTCAAACAGTCCGTGGCGGCCGGCCTGGGGCTCCTGCTCATGGCCTGCCTGATGCACCTGGACTACCGCCGCCTGCGCTCGCCCACCGTGATCTACCTGCTGCTCGCGGGCTGCTACCTGCTGCTCGTGGGCGTGCTCTTCTCGCCGCAGCTCAACGGCACCCGGCGGTGGTTCTTCCTGGGCGGCATCTCCATTCAGCCCTCGGAGTTGGCGAAGCTCGCCCTGATCCCGTTCCTCGCCTACCAGATCGACAAGAAGGAGGAGCGGGTCAACGAGCTCTCCTTCCTGGTGCCGGCCGGGTTCTTCACGGCCCTCACGGCGGCGCTGATCCTGCTGGAGCCCGACATGGGGACGGCCGTGCTCCTGGGCGCGACCTTCTTCCTGATGATCTTTCTGGCGGGCCTCTCGTGGCGCTACATCCTGGCCGCGCTGGCCGTGGTGCCGCCGCTCCTCCTCTTCCTGGTGATGATGGAGCCCTACCGGCGCCAGCGGCTGTTCACCTTCCTCGACCCCGAGAAGGACCCCCTGGGCAGCGGCTTCCAGGCACTCCAGTCGCTGATCGCCGTGGGC
>CAXTNS010000126.1:5288-6435 GCA_964245465.1 uncultured Thermoanaerobaculia bacterium | reverse complement strand
GGCGGCGTGTTCGGCCTGGGGCCGGGCAAGAGCGTGCAGAAGCTCTTCTTCCTGCCGCACCCGGAGTCGGACTTCATTTTCTCGATCGTGGCCGAGGAACTGGGCATGATCGGCGCCCTCGCCGTGGTGATCGCCTTCGCGGTGCTCGCCTGGCGGGGCCTGAGGGCCGGGGCCAAGGCGCCGGACGCTTTCGGACGCTACCTGGGCTGGGGATTGACGGGCGTGCTCGTCATGCAGGCGCTGATCAACGTCAGCGTCGCCATCGCGCTGATGCCCACCAAGGGCATCCCCCTGCCTTTCATCTCCTACGGAGGATCGTCGCTCGTGGTGACCCTGTGCATCTGCGGCGTCCTCTTGAACATCTCGCAGCACGGATAACTACGGATCGAATCGGCGAAACGATGCGATGGCACCCACGGCTCCCACTCCCCTGCACGTCCTCCTTGCCGGCGGCGGCACGGGCGGCCACGTCTTCCCGGCGCTGGCCGTGGGTGAGGAGCTGCAGGCCCGGGGGTGGCGCGTGAGCTTCACCGGCTCCACGTCGGGGCTGGAGGAGCGGCTGGTGACCCAGCGGGGGCTGCCGTTCTTCCCGCTGCCCGCGAAGCCGCTCGTGGGCCGGGGTGCGCTCGGCAAGGCGCAGGCACTCACGACCGCCGCCAGCTCGGGCCGGGCGGCCGCGAAGCTCATCCGGCAGATCGGCGCCCACGTGGTGCTCGGCACGGGCGGCTACGTCTCGGCGCCCGCCGTGTTTGGAGCGCGCCTCGCCCGCCGGCCGATCCTCCTCCTGGAGCCCAACGGCCGGGCCGGAGTCGCCAACCGCTGGCTCTCGCGCTGGGCCACCGCGGCCGCCGTGGGCTACCGGGAGACCATCGCGGATCTGAAATGCCCGTGTTTCGTGACCGGCGTGCCCGTGCGCTCGGCTTTCTTTGCCATCCCTCAGGCGCTGCCTGCGGGTCCGGCGCGGCTGCTGGTGCTCGGCGGCAGTCAGGGCGCGCAGCAGATCAACCAGGCCATGCCCGCGGCAGCGGCCCGGCTGCTGGAGAGGATGCCCGACCTCCAGATCCTCCACCAAGCCGGCGCCCGCAATCTCGACGAGACGAAGGCGGCCTATGGATCGTTGAAGAACGTCGAGGTCGTCCCTTTCCTG
>CAXTNS010000126.1:442-5278 GCA_964245465.1 uncultured Thermoanaerobaculia bacterium | reverse complement strand
GCCGTGACGGGCACGTCTGGTTGATGCCGGAGAACCCCGCCTACGACCCCATCCCGGGCGACGAGGCCACGGTGCTGGGGCGGGTGGTGGCGGTGCTGCGCCGGCTCTGAGCTGCGGCTTCCCGGCCCGGGGCGGCGCGGCGTTCAGGACGCCGGGCACCGCATGACCCGGATCGCCCGTCTCACCCCGTGGTGGCCACCAGAGCGCGCCGCCGGGGCCGGCGCCATGGCCAACAGCCACCTGCCCGTCCCCCGCGCGGGGGCCATCCCCCTTGCGGAGATCTGCGCGGCCGGCCGCGCCTCGCTTCTGGTGCCGCTCGCCATTGCCCAGGCCCACCAGGTGGACAACGCCCGCCTGCTCGTGGACGCCGGAGGCGCCGAGATGATCCGCTCGGACGAATTCTCCGCCGAGAAGCTGGCCGTGCGCCTGGAAGAGCTGCTGGCGGATGGTGCGCGCCTGGCAGCCATGGGCCGGGCCGCCCGCTCCCTCGCCCGCCCGCGGGCCGTGGCCGACATCGCCGACCGCGTCGAGGAGCTGGGAGGGGTGCGCTGATGTTCAACCGGTTCACCGACCTCTCGCGCATCCACTTCGTGGGCATCGGCGGCGCCGGCATGAGCGGCATCGCCGAGATCCTCCTGGAGTACGACCTCGAGGTGAGCGGCTGCGATCTCGCCCTCGGCGAGGCCACGGAGCGGCTCGCGGACATGGGCGCCCAGATCGAGAAGGGGCACTCGCCCGACCACCTCGAAGGGGTCGAGCTGGTGGTGATCTCCTCGGCCGTGGCGGAAGAGAACGCCGAGGTCCGGGAGGCCCGCCGCCGGGGGATCACGGTGGTCCGCCGGGCCGAGATGCTGGGCGAGCTGATGCGCTTGAAGTACGGCATCGGCATTGCCGGCACCCATGGCAAGACCACCACCACCTCGCTCGTGGGCACCGTGCTCACCGAGGCAAACCTCGATCCCACGGTGATCGTGGGCGGCCGCCTGCGCCTCCTCGGCACGGGCGCCCGTCTGGGCAAGAGCGACTACCTGGTGGCCGAGGCCGACGAGTTCGACCGCAGCTTCCTGCGCCTGACCCCCGTGATCGCCGTCGTCACCAACATCGACCGCGACCACCTGGACACCTACGGCAGCCTGGAGGCCATTGAGGACGCCTTCGTCGAGTTCGCCAACCGCGTGCCCTTCTTCGGCCGGCTCATCGTCTGCCTGGACGATCCGAACGTGCAGAAGATCCTGCCGCGGGTCTCCGACCGCCGTGTCATCACCTATGGCTTCTCGCCCCAGGCCGACATCTCGGCCTTCGACCTGGAGCCCCACGGCGGCGGCAGCCGCTTCGGCGTGCGCCTGCGGGGTGACCGCCTGCTGGGCCGGATCGACCTTGGCCGTGTCGAGCTGCCCATCCCGGGCCGGCACAACGTGCTGAACGCCCTGGCGGCCGTGGGTGTGGGCCTCTCGCTGCGCATCGACTTCGACACCATCTGCCGGGCTCTCTCGGAGTTCGAGGGCGTGCACCGCCGCTTCGAGCAGCTCGGCACCTGGCGCGGCGCCGCCGTGGTGGACGACTACGCCCACCACCCCACGGAAGTGGACGCCACCCTCCAAGCCGCCCGCCAGACCTTCGCGGGCGGTCGGGTGTTCGCGGTCTTCCAGCCGCACCTGTTCTCCCGCACCCAGGACCAGGCCGAGGCCTTCGGCCGGTCGCTCCTGGGAGCGGACATGGCGGTCGTGACGGACGTCTACCCCTGGCGCGAGAAGCCCATTCCGGGCGTCACCGGCGAGTTGGTGGTCGACGCGGCCCGGCGCGGCGGGCACCGCAACGTCCACTACTGCCCGGCTTGGAAGGACGTCCCGGAGCTTCTGAGCGGCCTTCAAGGAGAGGCAGGTGTCGGCCCGGGCGACATCGTGATCACCCTCGGCGCCGGTGACGTCAACCGGCTGGCCGAGATGCTGACTCAAAAGGAGGCGCAGGGATGACGGAGACGGCGGTCTCGGTCCTGCCGCCCGGCGCGGGCGGGCGCGTCCTCGACTTCCGCCGCCGGGGAACGCCGCCGCGCCGCAAGCGCAAGAGCGTCCTCTGGACGCTGGCGAAGCCCTTGGCCGTGGCCCTCGCGCTGGTGGGCCTGCCCGCGGGTCTCGTCGCCTGGGTGCTCACCGCGCCCCGCTTCGGCCTGAGCGACGTCGAGGTGCGAGGCGCCGCCCGCCGGATCTCCAAGGCGGCGGTGCTCCAGGCCCTGGCGCCACTCCAGGGGAAGAACCTGGTGCGGCTCTCCCTCACCGAGGCGGCCGCCCGGGTGGAGCGTAACCCGTGGATCGAATCGGTAGAGATGGCCAAGGAGCTGCCCGGCCGCCTGCGGGTCAAGATCGCGGAGCGCCGGCCGGTGGCCCTGCTGCTCGTGGACGGCGGGCTCGTCTACGCCGATTCCGAGGGCAGGGCGATCGCTCCGGTCACCACGCCCGCGGAGCTGGAAGAAGCCAGGACCGCGGGACTGCTGGTTGTCAGCTTCGCCCACCGGTCCCACAAGGACGTCCGGGGGATCGGCACCGCCCTCGCCGTGGCGGCCGATCTGGGCCGGGCGCAGCCGACCTGGGCGGGGAAGCTCTCGCGCATCGAGGTCTTGGGGGAAGAGGATTTCCGGCTGCACACGGACGCCCTGCCCTTCCCCTTGCTGGTCCGGAGCGGGCAGGTGAAGCCCAAGATCGAGCGGTTGGTGGAGCTGCTGCCCGAGCTCTCCCGCCGTTACGTGCGGATCGAGGCCGTCGACCTGCGCGAATCGCGCACGATAGTCGTCCAACCGGCGCTGTGGAGCCAGCCTCCGGGCGGGACCGGAGCTTGAAGTTTCAAACTAAATGAGAGGGTCAGGCATGGCCAAAACAGAACCTTACTTCGTCGGTATCGACATCGGGTCCTCCAAGGTTGGGGTGCTCATCGGCCAGCGCGACGACAAGGGCGGGATCGAAGTCGTAGGCAAAGGCCTGGCTCCCAACCGCGGCACGCGCAAGGGGAACATTGTCAACGTCGAGGCCACGGTCGAGGCGCTCAAGGCGGCGAGCGAAGAGGCCGAGGTCATGGCGGGCGTTGAGATCTCCCGCGCCTACGTGGGCATCGCCGGGGCGGACATCCGCAGCGTCAACTCCCGCGGCATGGTCTCCGTGGCCAGGAAGGACCGTGAGATCACCCGCCAGGACATCCAGCGCGTGCTGGAAGCGGCCCAGTCCGCGGCCCTGCCTTCGGACCGCGAGATCCTCCACGCCATCCCCCAGGAGTTCATCGTCGACGAGCAGGGCGGCATCGACGAGCCCCTGGGCATGCTGGGCACCCGCCTGGAAGTCATGGTCCACCTGGTGACCGGCAACGTCACCCGCTCGCGCACCCTGCTGACCAGCGTCAACCGCGCCGGCATCGAGGTCGTCCAGATGGTCTTCGAGCCCCTCGCCACGGCCGAGGCCGTCCTCTCTCCCGACGAGCGCGAGCTCGGCTCGCTGCTGGTGGACATCGGCGCCGGCACCACCGAGTACGCCCTTTTCGCCGAAGGCGAGATCCAGTACAGCGCCGTGGCCCCCATCGGCGCTGGCCACTTCACCAACGACCTCGCCATGGTGCTGCGCACGCCGTTCGCCGAGGCCGAGCGCATCAAGGTCAAGCAGGGCTGCTGCCTGCCCAGCATGGTCACCGAGGAAGAGGGCATCGCCGTCCCCACGGTGGCGGGCGGCTCCTCGCGGATCGTGCCCAAGCGCGAGCTGTGCGAGATCCTCTCGCCCCGTGCCGAAGAGCTGTTCACCCTGATCCGCGAAGACCTCCTCAAGCACTCTTCGGACGAGGGCCTGCGGGGCGGCGTCATCCTCACCGGCGGCGGCGCCCAGCTCGACGGCCTCCTGGAGCTCTCCGAGCAGATCTTCGACGCCGGCGTGCGCTATGGCCTGCCGCGCGGCCTTGGCGGCCTCGTGGACGTGATCAGCAGCCCCACGTGGGCGACCGCGTCGGGGCTCCTCCTCTACGCCCGTACGGCCGAGGAGAGCCAGAGTAAAGTACAGAAGAAGTCCGGCTTCAGCGTGCGCGGGATGGTGGGCAGCCTGCGCGGAATGTTCTCGGATCTGCTTTGACCAGACGGACCGGCTCAACCCAGAAAAGGGGGTTAGACATGATTCTTTTCGACGACCAGGACGCTCCGGGAACCGGCAAGGAGAAATCGCTCCGGGTTCAGGAAGCGGCCGACCTGATCCCCGCCAAGATCAAGGTCATCGGTGTGGGGGGCGGCGGGGGCAACGCGGTCAACCGCATGATCGACGCCCAACTCCGGGGCATCGAGTTCATCGCCGCCAATACCGACCTCCAGGCGCTTGCCAAGTGCCGCGCGCCCATCAAGCTCCAGATCGGCCGCATGCTCACCAAGGGCCTCGGCGCCGGCGCCGATCCCGACCAGGGCCGCAAGGCCGCTCTGGAAGACACGGACCAGATCCTCGAGACCCTGGAAGGGGCGGACATGGTCTTCTTGACCGCCGGCCTCGGCGGCGGCACGGGAACGGGCGCCGTGCCCATCATCGCCTCACTCGCGGCCGAGATCGGCGCCCTCACCGTGGCCGTGGTCACCAAGCCCTTCGGCTTCGAGGGCCGGCGGCGCCTCCAGTATGCCGAGCGCGGCGTCGAGGAGCTGAGGAACGCCGTCGACACCCTGATCACCATCCCCAACGAACGGCTGCTCAACTTCGTCGAGCGCGGCACGCCTCTCTCCGAGGCCTTCCGCATCGCCGACGACGTGCTGCGCCAAGCCGTCCAGGGCATCAGCGACCTCATCACCGTTCCGGGCGAGGTCAACGTCGATTTCGCCGACGTGCGCAC
>CAXTNS010000126.1:0-432 GCA_964245465.1 uncultured Thermoanaerobaculia bacterium | reverse complement strand
CTCCTCGCCGCTCCTGGAGGAGACCTCCATCCAGGGCGCCAAGGGCGTGCTGATCAACATCTCGGGCGGGCACGACCTCACCCTCCACGAGGTGGCCGAGGCCGCGCGCATCATCTCCGACTCCGTCGATCCGGACGCCAACATCATCTCCGGCATGGTGATCGATCCCACGCTCGAAGAGGCCATGAAGGTCACCGTGATCGCCACCGGCTTCGATCGGAATTTCGAAGACCGTCCGCGCATGCCGTCGCCGCCGATCTCCATCAGCCGTCCCGTGCCCGCCCCGGCCCCGAGCCTGGCCGCTCTCCCCGTGCGCGAGCGCGAGGAGCGCGAAGAGCCCGAGAAACCTGTCGACGTGCCGTTCTACCGCGAGGCTATCGCCAACGTGCGCGGCGACGACCCGAACGGCTTCGGACCCAACTGGTCGAACGT
>CAXTNS010000125.1:0-12972 GCA_964245465.1 uncultured Thermoanaerobaculia bacterium | reverse complement strand
AAGTAGGCGACCGCCATGGTGCCGCTGGCGAGGAACGCGGCCCAACTCGTGAACAGCCCGATCATCACCAGGACCCCACCGAAAAACTCGATGATCCCCGCGAAGCCCGCCAGAGAGGCCAGCGGGGGCTGCTGGCCTCCCAAGGCTCCGAAGAGCTTCTGCGCCCCGTGGCAGGCGAAGAGGAATCCGACCACGATCCGGAAGAGGGCGTACACCCGGTCAGCATGACGGCCAAGGACTCTGCGCATGGCACCTCCCTGTGAAGGCTCCCGGCGAAGGAGCGGGCTTATTGTAGCGATTCTTCCAGCGGTATACTCCCCGCCGTGCGCCTCTCGCTCCGGATCCGCATCCTCTTCGGCCTGGCGTTGCCGCTCCTGGCAGCCTGCGGCGGCGGACCGCCTCGCCCCTCGACGGCACCCTCGGCCAGCGCGGCGGTTCAAGAGGGGCAGCGCGAGGAGGACGAGTACAGCCTGTACGAGCTGCTCGATCCGGATTCGGCGCAGTTCCATATCCTGTTCGAGGTCACGGCGGCTGCTCCGGGCGCGACGTTCTACTTCAACCCCATCCGCAAGGGGAGCGAGGCGAGCGGTGAGTCGGTGCGCGACCCGGCCACGTCCCAGCCTCTGCCCTTCGAGGTGGTGAGCGGCGCCGAGGCTCGCGCGAGCGGCCTTCCGGAAGCGGATCTGGAGATGAGCTATATCCGGATTCACCTGCCGCGCCCCGTTCCCGCGGAGGGGGGCATCCGGTTGTTGATCGAAAAGACGTACAAGGACCCCAAGAGCTATTCGAAGGAAGGGGCGGACCGGATCGTGTTCCAGCGGACGCTCGGCATCCGCCGGAACGCGATCGTGCTGCCGCCGGGGTATGAGCTGATCGAATGCAATTATCCCTCTCAGGTTTTGGCCGGACCGGACGGCCGGATCAAGGTGAGCCTGATGCATCCGGGTCCGGATGCGATCCCGTTGGTGATCAAAGCGCGGAGGATCGAACGTTGAGGTGGTTGCTGCTCGGCCTTTCGCTCGCCGTGCTCGCCGGTTGGCCGGCGGCCGCTCAGCCGGCGGCCGATCAAGAAATGGGGCGCCTTTCGGAACGGGCGCACCAGGACCGGGAGATCGTCTATTTCCTGCTCCCGCCGGAGACGCACGCTTTCGATCTCTATCACGATTACACGGAACGGCGGCCCGGAGTGGGCCGGTATCTCAACGTCGTGCGCAAGGGGAGCAGCGCTTCCAATCCATCCGCGCGCAATCTCGATACGGGCGAGACGCTCCCCGTGGAGATCCAGAAGGCGGAGGCCTTGATCGCGACCGGCCTCGGCAAGGATGAGAAGGTTGAAGTTGAAGAGGTGGAGCCCGGCTCCGAGGTGGTGGTGATCCGTTTTCCGCCGGTCCAGCCGGGCGGCTCGATCCGCCTGCGCATCTCGGAAACCTATACCGATCCCAAGAGCTACCGTCTGGAAGGGGAGGAGCTGGTCTTCGACCGCAGCTTCGGCCGGCCGAGAAACGCCGTCGTCCTGCCGGCGGGCTGGTATCTGACGGCGAGCTCGATCCCCGCTCAGGTGTCCGAGACCTCCGACGGCCGCATCCGCCTCGACTTCGCCAACTCCCGTCCCGACGAGATTGCCGTCCTGATCAAGGCCCGGCGCCGGCCCTGACGCCGCGGGAGCCCGTAGGCGGGTGCTATCATCCGGCCTCATGAGCGCTCTCACCAGGAACAACGTCAAGCTCTCGGGCTCAGAAACAGGCCAGGCAATGATCTTCGCCCATGGCTTCGGGTGCGACCAGAACATGTGGCGGTTCGTCACGCCGGCTTTCGAGGACGAGTACCGGATCGTCCTTTTCGACCACGTCGGAGCGGGCGGGTCGGACCTCTCGGCCTACAACCGTGCAAAGTACGATTCGCTCCAAGGGTACGCCAACGACGTGCTGGAGATCTGCCGCGAGTTGGGGCTGACGCGGGCGATTTTCGTGGGACACTCGGTGAGCGCCATGATCGGGGTGCTCGCGGCCCTCCGGGAGCCGGAGCGGTTCGAGAAGCTGGTCCTGGTCGGGCCTTCACCCCGGTACATCGACGAGGACGGCTACAGGGGCGGATTCAGCCGGGAGGACATCGAAGGGCTGCTCGATTCGCTCGACAGCAACTACCTGGGCTGGTCCAGCGCCATGGCACCCGTGATCATGGGGAACCCCGACCGCCCCGAGCTTGGAACGGAGCTGACCAACAGCTTCTGCCGCACCAACCCCGAAATCGCGAAGGACTTCGCCCGCGTCACCTTCCTGTCGGACAACCGGGCCGACCTCCAGAAAGTGAAGACCCGCTCGCTGATCCTGCAGTGCTCCGAGGATGCGATCGCTCCTCGAGAGGTCGGAGAGTACGTGAGCCGGCAGATGCCCAACAGCGAGCTCGCATTGATGCGGGCGGCCGGGCACTGCCCGAACCTGAGCGCTCCCGAGGAGACCATCTCCGCCATTCAGGCCTTCTTATCGGCCGCCGGGTGAAGCTTGGCAGGAGAAGACGAAGACGCCGAGGATCTCTACGAGAACGCTCCTTGCGGCTATGTCTCGGCGCTGCCGGACGGGATGATCGTCAAAGTCAATCAGACGTTCCTGGCCTGGACGGGACACCGGCGGGAAGACCTCGTCGGCCGCAAGCGGTTCCAGGACCTGCTCACGGCTGGAGGCAGGATCTTTCACGAGACGCACTATGCTCCGCTGCTGCGGATGCAGGGAGAGGTGCGCGAGATCGCGGTCGAGATCGTCTGCGCCACCGGCGGCCGGCTGCCCGTGCTGATCAATTCGGTGCTCAGAAAAGACATGGCGGGAAAGCCGCTTCTGACCCGCACCACGATTTTCAACGCCACCGATCGCAAGGAATACGAGCGCGAGCTGCTGCGCGCTCGGCAGAAGGCCGAACAGGCGGACAAGGCCAAGGCGGATTTCATTTCAATGATCAGCCACGAGATCCGTACGCCGCTCAGCGCGATCATGGGAGTCGGACATCTGCTCGGGAGCACGGACCTGTCGCCGCAGCAGCAGAAATTCGTGCGTATCCTCCGCTCGTCCTCGGAGAACCTGCTGAACTTGGTCAACGACATCCTCGACTTCAACAAGATCGAGGCGGGCAAGGCGCCCTTGGAGGAGAGGAGCTTCGATCTCCGGCAACTGGTCCATGGAATCATCTCCAGCCTCCGGGTGAAAGCCGATGAGAAAGGTCTCATCCTCGACGCATATATCGAAGATCGCGTGCCGGCCGGTCTCCTCGGGGATCCGATCAAGATCGGGCAGGTGCTCACCAATCTGCTGGGCAATGCCATCAAGTTCACCGCGGAGGGATCGGTGACGGTGACGCTGCAGGTCCGGGAGCTGCTCCCGGAGGCCGTCGTGATCCATTTCCGGGTCTCGGATACCGGGATCGGGATCTCGCCGGACCGGCTGCAGCACGTCTTCGACGACTTCACCCAGGCCAGCTACGACATCGGCCTGAAGTATGGTGGCACCGGCCTGGGACTGGCGATCAGCAAGCGGCTGGTGGAATTGCACGGCAGTCAGCTTGCCGTGGAGAGTGAGCTGGGACGGGGAGCGACTTTCTTTTTCGATCTGGGTCTGAGGGTCGCGGCTATCGAGGAGCAGGGTGGCGCGGCGGCCGATACCACCGATCAAGGGGTGCTGAGAGGTCTGAAGGTCCTGATCGCCGATGACAACGAGGTGAACGTGCTCGTCCTCACCGGCTTCCTGGAGAAGTGGGGAGTCGAGTCGGACGTCGTGACGAACGGTCGACGGGTCGTCGAACGGGTCCAGGAACGAGACTACGACGTGGTGCTGATGGATCTGCGGATGCCGGAGCTGGACGGCTATGCCGCCACGCGCCAGATCCGGTCTCTGCCGGAGGAGAGATTCAAGCGTCTGCCAATCCTCGCGGTCTCCGCCTCGACCCGGATGGGGAATCAACACGCGCTTGACGCCGCGGGCTTCACGGAGTTCGTGGGCAAGCCGGTCAGTCCCGACATCCTTTTCGCGAAGCTCGCCCGGTACGCGAGAAAGGTGTGATCGACGGGCGGGACGAGGTTTTGGAGAAGGGTTTGGAGGTGGTGGCGAAGGGTGTCTGAGGTTCGTCCCCCTTCATCCCTGGGGCGAGTTGAAGTAGGCTAGGGGCAGGAAAGACGATTCGCCGCTCGAGAGGGTGCTCTTCCTGGACGACCAGGGGTGGCGAGGCGTCGCCGTGGAATCCAACGTCAAAGAGCTCCGCCGGAGCTGGCGGCGTCCGAAGTGGCACGTGCTGGTGCAGGCGAAGACGTCAAAAGAGGCTCGCGGGGGGCGCTGAAAGGAGTTAAAATAGAGGAGAGGCTGGACGCGAGATCGGAGGCACCATGGTCTACCTGGGCATCCTCGTTCTGTTGAGTCTGCTGATCCTGATCCACGAGCTGGGCCATCTGGCGGCGGCCCGGCTGGTGGGGATCCCCGTCGCGAGCTTCTCGGTCGGCCTGGGTCCCAAGATCTGGAGCTGGCGTTGGAGATGGACAGAATATTCAATTCGGGTCCTCCCCCTGGGCGGCTACGTGCTGCCGGCCGTCGCCGACCCGGACCAGTTCCGAGCGATCGCGCTCAGAAAGCGCCTCGTCTATTTTCTCGGCGGCCCCTTGGCAAACCTCCTGGCGGCGCTCCTTGCCTGCGCGCTAATGAACGTCGTGACGCGTGGGTTCTCCTTCCAGGGCCTTCTGATCGCACCCTTCGAGCAGGTCGCGGCAGCCTGCTGGCAGGTGCTGACCTCCCTGCCCGTCATGTTCCATCATCCGGAACAGGTCTCCAGCGTGGTCGGAATCGTCGTCGAAGGCGGCCGGGTCGTCGCTGCGGGGATGATCGTGCCGTTCGCGATCTCCCTGAGCGTGTCTCTGGCGGTGCTCAACCTGCTGCCCATCCCGGTGCTCGACGGTGGGCAGATCTTTATGAGCTGCCTGGAAGAGACGTTTCCTCGACTGGTCGCGTTGCGGGTGCCGTTGACGCTGTTGGGGTTTCTCGTGCTGGGTGGCGTCATGATCTTCGCCACGGGCTTGGACGTGATGCGCTACTGGGTCTAGCAGATCACTCAGGGTGGATCTGCTAGAATGCAGTAGGGGATAGAAGGGGTATGTACAAGATCACTCTGGAAATCGAGCAGTTACCTGAAGGGCCGTACCTTGGCACGAGCCCGGATCTTCCTGGGCTTGTGGTGCAGGCAGACAACGTCCAAGAGGTTCTCCGATTGGCACCTGATGTGGCTCACGACCTTATCGCGGTGATGATCGAGACCAACCAGCAACTGCCACCGGGCGTCGAGACGGTCACCGCCCCGGGGCGTGTTCCAGTCCTTGTACCCGCTTGACCTACCGAGAGCTGACCCACCACCTCCGCCGGCTCGGTTGCGAGCTGAGACGCCGGAGCAAGGGAAGCCATGAGATCTGGTACAACCCAAGCCAGAATCGATCAACGGTTATTCCTAGACACTCAGGTGACCTACCTCCTGGGACCCTTCGAGCCATTCTCAAAGGGTTGGGTATTTCTCTGGACGACCTGATTTCAGGATAGCTGTCCCCAGGCTATCTCACCGCCTTGAACGTCCGCACCACCTGCGTGGTATGTCCCGCCGTGTCCCGCACGCTCACGGTGAACACGGCCCGCTCGTCGAGCCGCACCTTTCGCGGCAGGACCAGCCGGAGGACGGCGCCCTTGGTATCTAGGGGCTTCCCCGCTGCTAGGTTGGCTCCCGGGGCGAAGGAACCCAGGCGGAGGTTGCAGGTGACCTTGAGGCTCCCAGGCACCACGCCGCTCTCGGTGTCGAAAGCGGAGATCTCCAGGACGTCGATCCCGCCGGCCGTTCTTGCCTGAGCGATGGATGGGCGCAGCACCAGGGTGGGCCTCAGATCGTCTTCCAGGAATCCCCAGGGGGAGCCGAGGTCGATGGGGGCTCCGAGGTCGATCCAGCGGGCGAGGGTCAGCTTCTCCTCGGCGGGCATACCGGACACTCCCAGCCCGGCCGGGTGAGCGGCGGAGGGGGTGAAGTCGAGGTCGTCCTCCCGTTCTTCGTTGGTCCGGCCGTCCAGGCGCTTTCCCCAGACCTTCCACATCAGCAGGCTCTGCCGGGATTGGAAACCTCTCAGGTAGCGGGTGAGCTGCGGCAGCCACCATTGTTCCTCACCGCCTGGAGGGGCCGGCGAGAGATCGGCAAAGGTGTCGAGCGCTAGGCGGAAATAGGCTCCGGGCCAGGCAGTGCCGTCCCGCTGGACCTTGGGCGTCGAGCGGGCCAGGGGCAGGCCGGCGGCGGGGCTTGCTCCGCCGTGACAGGAGGCGCAACGCCTTTCCAGAATGGGCTCGACGTCGCGGGTCCACTCGACCGTCATCTGGTGGGCGGCAATCGTACGTACTCCGGAAAAGGTTAACAAAGGCGTGGCCCGGGCGAGGTCGGGGATGACGTAGTCGGGCCGGGCCGCCGCCGTGGTCTCGAAGTCGAGGGGCTGCTTGCTGTGGGCGTGGCAACCGCCGCAGTCGTAGCGCGCTTCGCCGGGACGCACCTGGTGCCAGGTCTGGGCCATGTTGAGCACCATGCCCCGGCGGTCCAGGGTCTGGAAGGTGACGGAGGCGTCGGCGGGGACGCGGGCCAGGAAGCTGGTGTCGTCCTCGAACGAGCCGTCCGGCCGGAGCAGGCGGGGCGCTCCGGGTTTGCGGACCGGGATCTCGCCCAGGATCCTCATCCGTTCGCCCCCCGTCACGTAGAACTTGCGGCCGCCGTTGGGATAGGTCCGGTCGGTCGACGGGAGCTGGAGGAGGATGCGCACGGCCCAGACGTCGTCGTCCCGGTAGACCCCGGCGTCTCCTCCCTGGCGGACCCAGCGGAACGGCGCATCGTCGCCGGTGTTAAAGGGGTCGCGATCTTCCCAATAGCGCCCGAGGGAAGCGGCGGTGTCGCGCCAGAGGAGCGAGGCGCTGCCGAGGAGGCCGAAGGGCTCGCCCGGAGTGAGACGCTCGGCGCGGATGGCGTCGTCTGAGAGAGCGGGCCGGGCGGCGGGACCGTCGACGCCGTAGAGCTGGCGCCAGCTCACCACGGGGCGCGGCCACTGGAGGTTCCAGCCGTCCTCGGCGATCACGGTGACGAGCTGCGGCGGCCGGCCCGGCTGGCTCGCGGGTGGCACGGGGATGGGCTCCGCGTCCGGGATCAGGACGATCTCGCCGTGGTAGCGGGGCGAGGCGGTGCCCAGGGAGACGTAGATGCCGTTGTGATTCGACGGACCGGGCGAGTAGACGGCCAGGAGGTCGGCCCGGGCCGGATCGCCCACCGCGCTGGGGATTGCCGCGGGATGGGTGAATTTGCCCCGGCGCTCCGTTCCGGCGCAGGGGGACGGCCGCTCGATGCCGGAGGCGCCGTAGGCGTCGTCCTCCCAGCCCGGACAGGGGGCGGGGAAGTCCTCGGGAGTGGTGAACGGCGTGAGCCGGACCTGGTCTGCGCGATGGAAGGGGATCTTGCCGTCCAGGCCGTCCGAAAAGGTCGCGTCGGGGCTGCCGAAGTCCGGTCCCGGCGGGTCGAGGGGATAGCGGACGAGGTCGCCGAAACCGTTGTTGTTGAGGTTGTAGTAGCGGGTGACCACGAGGTCGCCCCCGGGCATCTGGGTCATGAAGTGGTGGACGAGGGAGACCTCGGAGAACCCTGAGAGGCCCGTCCAGCCTCGGCCGTCCGGACCGATCACCCAGAGGGGGAACTGCCGGGGATCGCGCAACCCGTGCTCCTCCCAGCTCGAGCAAGCGACGCGGCCGTCGAGCAGCGCCTGGGGGTGGAGGGCCATGGCGAGGTTGAGATGGCCGATCTGCTCGGCGTTCGTGCCGTCGTCGTCCATGGCGAAGAGCTGCATCACCCGCTGGCCGGTGTTGAAGGCCTTGGGCGGCACGAAGTTGTTGCGGTTCGAGGTGAAGACGATCCGGCCGCCCGGAGCCCAGGTGCCGCCGGTGTTGAAGACACCGATCCGGGGATGGTTGCCGCGCGCGTCGCCCGGCGTGAAGCGGGCGCCGTTGCCAGTGTTGGGCGTTAGGGCCTGGGTGGTGAGGCGCACCAGTTGGCCCGTGCCCAGGTGGAGCTTGTAGAGGTCGGCGCCGGCCGTCGAGAGGTACGGCCCGCCGACGTCGCCCCGCTGCGGGTTGACGAGGGTCAGGTCGTGGTACCAGGTGAAGAGCACCCACTGGCCGTCGAAGGAGACATTGGGGTCAGCCACGGAGCCCACGGAGAGGGGGCGGCCGGCCGCCGTGTCGGTCTGCGAGCGGTAGCGCTCCTGGGGGAAGAGAACCTCCCGGGTGCCGTCCCGCCGGAGCCGCACGAGCTGGGCTCCGGGATCCAGCGTCAGGGGCCGGACGGTGTCGGGCCAGACGCTGCCACGGGCCTCGCCGAAGTACGGCGCCCGCACGTAGAGGAGGTCGTAGGGGAGGGGGCGGACCACGTCGGCCCGGCCAATCCCTGCGACCAGGAACATCGCCAGCAGGCCGAGCACACCCGTGCCTCGCGGTGATCGCGGCATGAACGGTCTCCCATTGATCGAATCGCTTCAATGATTATGGCATACCTGCGGGCCAGGGATTGAAATCCCTGGCTATCGACGGTGACCCCTACGGGGTCGCAAGATGTGGTCCCGTCAGGGACTACCGTGGGTAGCCAGGGATTTCAATCCCTGGCGTGGAAGGTGGCGCAGGCTGCCTCGTCTCCCTCTCCCGCACCAACTGCCCGCATGCCGCCTGCACGTCCCGCCCCCGGCTGCGGCGCACGGTGACGAAGCAGCCGTGCTCGTAGAGACGCTTGGCGAAGGCCTGCACGCGGTCTTCCTCGGGCTCCCGGAACGGCGCGTGCTCGTGCTCGTTCATGGGGATGAGGTTGACGTTGTGCCGGTGCCGGAGGTCCCCCAGCCAGGCGACGAGGCGGTCGGCGTCCTCCGGCGTGTCGTTGACCCCGGCGAGGAGCACGTACTCGAAGAGCAGGCGCTCGTGGCGCTTGAGCTGCCAGGCGTCGAGGGCCTGGCGCAGGCGGGCGAGGTTCCAGGCGCGGTTGATCGGCATGGTGGCCGAGCGGTCGGCGTCCGTGGTGGCGTTCAGGGAGATGGCGAGCTGCGGCCGGGGTGTCATGCGCGCCAGCTTCTCGATCCCCGAGACGAGCCCGGCCGTGCTCACCGTGATGCGCCACGGCGAGAGGCAGGCGCCCTCGGGGCGGCAGAGCACGGTGATGGCGCGGTGCACGTGGTCGAGGTTGTGGAGCGGCTCGCCCATACCCATGAAGACGAGGCAGATGGACTCGCCGAGCGGCGGTCCCAGGTGGTGCATCAGGGCGAGGACCTGCCCCACGATCTCGCCCGCCGTCAGGTTGCGCACGATGCCCATGGCGCCCGTGGCGCAGAAGGTACACCCCAGGGCGCAGCCCACCTGGCTGGAGATGCAGTAGGTGACCCGGAGGTCTTTACCGCGGATTCCGCGCGGCATGTGGACGGCCTCGACCCGGCGGCCGTCGGAGAGGCCGAGCACGAGCTTGGTGGAGCCGTCGGCCGAGGGGAGGCGCTCCACGATCTCGGGCAGAGCGAGATCGGTCCGGGCCTCCAGCCACGCGCGGATCTCGCGGGAAAGGAACAGGCTGTCCGACCGCCAGGTGCGGACCCGCTGGAGCCGCGCGAAGACGTGCTCCGGCCGGCCGGGGCATCCCTGGGCGGCCAGGTCCTCGGGCAGCAAGGCCCAGGCGGAGGGCGGACCCTCCCGCTCGGGGGCCCGGCGGTCCCAGGGCATGGCGGCGGTGGACAGGGTCTCTGCGGGGGCGAGCATCCGGGGGAGTTTACCGGATCGGGAGCTTTTCGAATAAATCGATCATGCGCGAACCGCAAACGCGGTCCGGATCGAGCCCGGGATCGTAGATGGTCACCTGGAGGCCCAGGGCGTGCGGGTGCTCCACCAGCGGCGTGAGGAGATCCGCCAGATCGTCGATTCCGAAGCCGCCGGGCTCCGGCGAGTCCACGGCGGGCATGACGGCGGAATCGAGCACGTCGGCGTCCACGTGGATCCAGAAACCTTTCAAATCCGGGCGGGCGAGCCGCTCGAGAGCCGCCGCGGCGGCCCAGGCCGTGCCCCGCTCGCGGATGGTCTCGTAGGGCAGGTCCAGGATCTCGGTCGCGCGCAGGGAGTAGGGTCCGGACTGGGGCTCCTCCGGGTCCCTCCGCCCGATGGACGCCACGTCGCCTTCCCGCACCAGCGGCTCCGGACCGTCGAGCCGGGCGAGCTTGCCGCCGCGGCCCACGGCGAGGGCGAGGTCCATGCCCGCGGCACCGCCCGTCCCCGAGATGGACGGATCGGCGAAATCAAAGTGACCGTCCACGAACGCGAGGCCGCAGGGTCCGTGCGGGCGAAGGCCCAGCAGCGTGCCCAGCAGGATGCTGCAGTCGCCGCCCAGGACGATTGTGAAATCCCCGTCCGCGACCGCCGCCGAGACCCGCTCGGCCAAGGCACGGGAGTAGGCGGCGATCTCCTCTTCGTTGCGCGGACGGCCCGCCGGACGCTCGAAGTCGCGGTAGGTAGGCGCCTCGACGTCTCCCAGGTCCCGAACCCCGCGGACACCCAGACGTTCGATGAGACCCAAATTCCTATAAACCCGGGGCGCCTCGTTGACGCGGCGGGGACGGCCATCGTCGTCATACGGCTTGAGCCCGAGATTGGAGGGCGCTCCGAGCACGGCCAGTCTTCTTTTTTGATCGCCGAAAGTCTTCACGCGGGGGAGCGTATCAGGTTCGCCTTGCCGCTGACGGACCCCCGTTACATGCCGGTGACCCGGGACATGTCCGCCGCCAAGACGCAGATCGTTTTGAAGTGGCTGGCAAGCCTGCCGGGCAGCTCCTCCGGTTCCGGTTGATGCCCATCGAAAGTCCCGAAGGAGGACGGCACCGCCTTCCTTCGGTACTGTTTCGCAACGACAGTCAGCAGAGCTTCCCTCGGTCGGTCACGTGGACCTGGACCGGGACGTTGAGGCGGGGGACGCGGATCAAGTGCACCGAAAAATCGGCGATGGCGCAGACGGCGTTGCTGCAGGCTTCTCCCTCGGCGGTCACCACCAGTTGCCCCTGGAGATCGACGACCGAGGAGACGGTCACGAAGCCGTTGCAGCCGGGGCCCACGACCACGATCACCATCTCGCGGCGGAAGTCGACCGCGGGCGGCGGCGGCGCCAGCGCCAAGCCATGCAGCTCTACCCAGACCGCCTCCCAAGTCGCCTGATCCCGGACCGTCTCCCGACCCTGAAGGTCCGGAGGAGCTCCGGGGAACGAAGTCTTGAGGACCGTCTGGAAGCCGACCGAATTCTCCGGCTCCGTCGGCGAATCGTTGCAGCCGAGGAAGACCAGGAACATCGAAGCGAGGACAAACCCGACGGTCGTGCGTCGCATCATGATCGTTTCTCCTTCCTTGAATCGTACCACCCTGGAGGAGCGGTCACAATCTTTCGAAGCCTCAGAGGATGAAAAGAGCAAGAATCTTCCAAAGTCGGCGATTCATCCCAGGCCCTTCCGGAGCCGCCGGACCGCCGTCTCCACCCGTGGAGTCATTGAATGTGAATACACAAATGGCGTTCCGGGAGCTTGATAGGAGAGTGCGTTGACAGCCTGTCTGGGCTCCTGTAGGGTATGCACAAACGGAAGGAGCAGCCGACATGCCCTCGGACCGTGAAGTTCAGGCGAAGCGCCGGGAGACCCTCGTCGAGATCCTGACCGGAGACGAGAAGGTCTCGGATCAGAGAGACCTGGTGGAGATACTGCGCAAGAGGGGCATCCCGGCAACGCAGTCGAGCATCAGCCGCGACCTCAAGGCCCTCGGGGCCGTGCGCACGAGGGGATACTACGAGATCCCCTCCTGGACCGAGGAAGAGGACGAGGACTACGTCTCGCCTTTCCGCAAGGTCATCCCCTTCCTCAAGAAGGTCAAGCAGGCGGGGCCCTACCAGTTGCTGATCGTCACCGAGCCAGGAGCCGGCCGAATGGTTTCGCAAACCATCAACGACTTCTAGTGGTAAGACGTCGTCGGCACCCTCGATGGGGACAGCGCGGTGCTGATCCTGACGGAGAACTTCTTCTTCCAGCGGCTCGTATACGAGCGGATCAAGTACTACGTGAGAGCCGAGGGCAGGACGGAGATCATCGAGGCCAAGGAGCCGGAACCGGACGAGGGATGAAAAAGCCCCGCTAGGGGCGACCGTCATTAGCCCAGCCCTTCAAGGGCACCCCCTTATCCACAAGTCACCCAGGTAAACTGAGCGACGCAAGAGAGTGCGATCAGAGAGGTCGTGCGGCATGGTACCGCCGCATCCCCCAAGGTCGAGACCCCCCGTGGGGCGTCTCTACCTTGGGGGGATACGGCGGTGGCTATGCTTGAAGATCGCTTACACGTCCGATCTCAGTGTTGACGAGTTTGACGCCGCGGCGTAGCATGACTGTAAGCTAAAGAGGCTCAGCCACATCGAATCATGGCGATATTCACTTACTGCCTTCGATTGGAACGTATCCAAACGCAATGGCTCTGCGGCTGTGTGGATGGGAAACGTTGAATCTGAGGTTAGCAGGCGAGGGAGCATGAGTTGTATATGAGGATTTTTATAGGATCTTCGCGAGAATCTGTCGGAGCAATGGACTGGCTAGCAGCGTGTCTCGAGGAGTTCGGAAACGAGCCAGTGCGTTGGGATAGCCCAGGGCTCTTCCCGCCGGGGGAGAATGCCTTTGAAGCACTGATAGTTCAGAGCAAAACTGTGGATGCGGCTATCTTCATCTTTGGTGAGGACGACAAGGTCTGGTACCGTGGTGATTCAGCTCATCAGCCAAGAGACAACGTGCTCATAGAGTACGGAGCTTTCGCGAACAGGCTCGGCATGAGGAGATCTATCATTTGTGAGTATCTGTTTACCGCTCCTTCGCCTTCTTTGCGAGTGATACCTTGGCACTGGGTG
>CAXTNS010000124.1:6020-13096 GCA_964245465.1 uncultured Thermoanaerobaculia bacterium | reverse complement strand
CAGTCGCAGGTGCTTCAGCCCTTGGTCCTGGTGGCGCTTCCTCTGCCTTTGCCCCAGGCGGTGGGGGTAACGGCGGGGCTGCGGGTGCTGCTGGCCCTGGTCTTCCTCTTTCTTTTGCTGCGGCGCCAGGGGCTCTCGGAGGGTTCAGCCCTGTTCGGCAGCGTCTCGTTCAGCCTTGGCGGGTTCCTGCTGCTCTGGCTGAGCTGGCCGATCGGCAACTCGCCGGCCCTGTTCCCCCTGGTGCTGTACGCGCTGGTGATGACGGACGAGCGGGGGGCCCGGCGGGACTTCGTGCTGCTCGTGCTGGCCATCACGGCCCTGCTGGCGGGCGGGCATCCGGAGACGATCCTTTACGTGGTGATGGTGGGCGTCCTCTTCGGGACGGCTCGGTTGATGCGCCGGCCGAGTCGAAATCTCGCTGGACGCTGGATCCTCGCGGGGATCATTGCCGGCGGACTGACAGCTCCGTTGCTGGTGCCGGCGGCCCGCTTCCTGTCCCAGACCCACCGGGCGAATCTGGTAGAGCTGCGCAACGAGCGGCTGGAGGAACAGCCGGCCCTGGCGGAGCTCCGGGTGCCGAAGGCGAGGGAGAAGACCCTGGAAGGCGCCAGGGAGCGGTTCGTGTCCGCCTTCGCTCCCAACGCCTTCGGCAACAGCCGCTGGGGCAAATACTGGGGTAACGCCAACACCAATGAGGACGCGAGCGGGTTCGTGGGCGGCGCCGCCCTGCTCGCGGCCCTGCTCGCCTTCGCGCCGGCCGCTCGGCGCTTCTCCCAGGAGCGGCTCTTCCAGGGGCTCGCGGTGGTGAGCTTCCTGATCGCGGTCCGCGTACCCGGCATGCCCCAGGTGCTCGCGGCCGTGCCGGTCCTGAACCAGTCGATCAGCCTGCATCGCCGCCTGCTCCTGGTCCTGGCTTTCTCGCTGGCGTATCTCGCCGCCTGCACGGTGGAGCGGTGGAAAGCGGGAGAGCGTCCGAAGCGTTGGAGGGTCGTGGCCTGCGCGGGAGTCCTGCTGGGTCTCGTCGCCTGGGGCTATCTCCTCTCTCCTCAGTTCACGGAGCTGCTTGGGTTGCGCCGGTTCTGGATGGGGGTTCAGCTCGTGGTGATCACGATGGCGGCCGCGGCTCTTCTCCTGCCCGCGGGACGGCGTACGCGGGCCATCTGGGCACTCTCCGCTCTGGCCGTGGTGGAGCTTCTGGTCTTCCACCGTCCGGCGAACCCTTCATTGCCGCGGAGCGCGTTCTATCCGGTGACGCCGGTCCTGCGCTTTCTCCAGGAAAACCTCCAGGAGAACGCGGGCGGGTACCGGGTCGCGGGCCTGGGGGACCGCCTGATCCCCAACTCAGCCTCGGTCTACGGTCTGGCGGACGTCCGGATCTCCAATCCCTTCAAGCCGTTCACGTACGTGCTGGCCCTGGGGCCTGTCACGGGCGCGGTCCGCTCGACGGAGCACGTCCTGGTGAAGGCGGAGCACCCGCTGTATCAGCTCCTCGCGGTGCGCTACGTCCTCGGGCCGTCGAAAATGAGGTCCGGGCCGGGCTGGCGGGCCGTGTTCCGCGATCCCACGGCCCGGGTCTTCGAGCGGAAACAGGTCCTGCCGCGGCTGTTCCTTCCCGAGTCCATCGAGGCCGGCGTGCGCGACTGGCGGCGGTGGCTCGCGGAGAATCCCGACTTCGGGGTCCGGACCCTCGTCGCCACGTCTCCAGGGCGTCCGGCGTCCTGGACGGCGGCCCGGCCCGGCGAATCCGCCGTGGAAATCCTGAGAATGGAGCGAGCCCGCGCCTCCGCCCGCGTCCTTCTTGCGGAAGAGCGGCTCCTTGCGTCCAGCGTCTATCAGGATGGGGGGTGGCGGCTCCTGCTCGACGGCCGGCGCCATCCGGTCACTTTGTCCAATGGGCCTTTCCTCGCGGCGTGGCTGCCGGTTGGCGAGCACCGGGTGGAGATGGTGTACAGGGCTCCGGGGCTCCTGATGGGGTTGGTGTTGGCGGCGGCGGCGATCACCGCACTGTTGGCTTGGACCGTGCCTCCTCCCGGCCCGTAACGCCACCCTGCCTCCTATCGCCTCATAGAGGCTGGTCGATGCGATCCAGCCACCCATGAGGAGAAGGAGGTTGATCATGAAGCGATCTCTGAGGATGACGATGGGGCTCTGTGCCTTGGCGTTCGTAGTGCCCGCCGCGGCGTCCACCTTCCTGGAGCTCAGCCAGGAGGAGCTCGTGGCGCAGGCGGACTCGGTCGTGCAGGGGCGGGTGATCGAGGTCCAGTCGTTCTGGAACCGGCAGGGCACGGCCATCGTGACCGAGGCCATGGTGGAGGTCGAGGAGACGGTGCTGGGCCGGGAACGGTCGCACGTGCGGCTGGTGACGTTCGGCGGCGAGGTGGGGGGCTATGCGATCGAGGCCCATGGGTTCCCAACGTTCAAGAAGGGGCAGCGGCTGCTGGTGTTCCTGGAGCCCGGCCGCAAGGGTGAGGACGGCGCACACCGGGTGCTGGGCTATCGCCAGGGCGAATTCGAAGTCCGCAAGGATCAGCGGGGACGCGAGATCGCGGTGCCGATGTGGGAAGCGGCGGAGCGGGTGCGCATCCTGAAGAAGGACGGCAGCGAGGCTGAGGCGCCGCGGGTGCGGGCGCTCGACGAGCTCAAGCGGGAGATCCGTGAGACCGCCGGACGGAGGAAAACGCCATGAAAACCATGAAGCTGATCCGTCCGTCTCTCGTCCTCGTCCTCCTGCTGCTGGCGGCGGGGTCCGCCACGGCCTACGTGACGCTCGCGCAGGTCCGCACCTGGAACTGCCCGCCGACCTACATCGTGGACGACCGTGCGGGCGGCGTGCCTTCGATCCTCGACGCCGACGGCGGTGCCGCCCGGGTGGTCGAAGCCATCACCTCGGCGGCGGCGTGGAACGGCTCCGGCTCGGGCCAGGTGATCAAGGCCGCCAAGGGCTCCATCGCCGGCTTCGCGCTGGGCGACGGCGTCCCCATGCTCAACCTCACCGATCCGCTCTCGGCCTGCACGGACTCGTGCCTGGCGGCCACCTTCACGGGCCACTTCACGGAGCGGTCGGCCGGCTCGGGCTCGTACCGGATCGACGACGCCGACATCGTCACCAACAGCACGGGCTACAACTGGACCTCCCAAGGGGAGGACCCGGGCGGCATGGGCTGCGCGAGCGAGATCTACATCGAGGGCGTGATGGTCCACGAGGCCGGCCACGCGCTCGGCCTGGCCCACAGCGCGGTCGCCGGGGCGACGATGCTCCCCACGATCTCCTACTGCAACAACAGCCCGGCCACCACCGAGACGGACGACGAGAGCGGCATCGTGTCGCTCTACGGCGCGGCGCCCTGCGCCTTTTGCGACGCATACACCAACTACATCGCCGCCACGGGCCAGACCCAGTACCAGCCCTGCGGCATGTATTACTGGGGCAACGCGGGGACCCAGTACGGCTATCTGCGAGGTCCGGCAGGCACGGACTTCGACCTCAAGCTGTGGCGCTGGGACGGCACGCAGTGGATCCTGGTGGCGAACGCCGCGAGCGTCTCGAGCAACGAGAACATCAGCTACAGCGGAACAGCGGCGTGGTACATGTGGGGCGTGTATTCGTACAGCGGATCGGGGACGTACCACTTCTACGAGAGCCACCCGTAGGCCCTCACCTCCAGATCGCCGCCTCCTCCAATCCCTGCCCTTCTTTCTCCAATTGCTGAAGGGACCGCGCGATCAGCTCCCACAGCGCCTCGACGTGCTCGCGCCCTGTGCGGAGGTTGCCGATCGCCACGCGCAGGGTGTAGCGGCCGTTGAGTGCCGTGTGGGAGAGAAAGAAGGGGCCCGCGGCGTTGATCCTCGCCAGAAGCCTCTCGTTGAAGCGGTCCGGGTCCTGGGGGTGCCTGGCGCGGAAGCAGACGGTGCTGAAGGGGACCGGCGCCGCCAGCTCGAAGCGGGAATCGTTCTCGATCTTCGCCGCCAGCTCCCGGGCCACGGCGCAGTGCTCGCGGATGCGCGCGCGCAGGCCCTCGACGCCGAAGGCGCGGAGGACCATCCAGAGCTTCAAGGAGCGGAACGGGCGGCCGAGTTGGAAGCCGAGGTCCATGAGGTTCGTCACCTCGGAAGACTCGGCCGTCTTCAGGTACTCGGGCACCAGCGAGAAGGCGGCTTTGAGCAGGGCGGGGTCGCGCACGAAGAGCACGGAGCAGGTGACGGGGGTGAACAGCCACTTGTGGGGATTGAACACCAGCGAGTCCGCCCGCTCGATGCCGGCCATGAGGGCCCGGTATTCGGGGCAGATGGCGGCCGCGCCGGCGTAGGCGGCGTCCACGTGGAGCCAGATCCGCTCGCGGGCGCAGAGGTCGGCGATCTCGGACACGGGATCGATGCTGGTGGTGGAGGTCGTGCCCACGGTGGCGACGACGGCCATGGGGATCCGCCCCTCGGCGCGGTCGCGGGCGATGGCTTCTTCGAGCGCGGGAACGGACATGCGGAAGGCCTCGTCGCTCGCCACCCGTCGGACGTTCTCTTGACCCACGCCGAGCACGATGGCGGCCTTGTCGATCGAAGAATGGGCCTGGTCGCTGGCGTAGACGGTCAGGGGCGGAAGGCCGGAGAGGCCCTTGACGCGTACGTCGAGCGGCAGGCGGTGGCGGGCGGCGGCCAGGGCCACCAGGCTGCTGGAGGAGGCGGTGTCGTTGAGGTGGCCGCGCCAGTCGCGGGGGAGCTCCATCATCTGGCCGAGCCAGTCGCAAACCCGCTCTTCGAGCTCGGTCTGGGCCGGCCCCGTGCGCCAGAGCATGGCGTTGACGTTCAGGGCCGCGGCCAGGGTCTCGCCCAGGATGCCGGGGCCGGAGCCGGTGATGCCGAAGTAGGCGAGGAAGCCGGGATGGTTCCAGTGGGTGGTGTTGGGCTCGATGACCCGCAGGTAGTCGTCGAGGATGGTGTCGACGGGCTCGGCCTCCGCGGGCGGCGCGGCGGGCAGCACCCGCTTCACGTCGCCGGGGGAGACGGCGGGGAGCACAGGCCGGTCGCCCACGCCCTCCAGGTAGTCGGCCACGAGGTCGGCCACCCGGTGCATGGCGGCCCGGAATTCGTCGGGGGGAAGGTCTTTGAATTCTCCGGACATGAGGGTAAGCCTATCGAAAAACGAAGAGGGCGGCCCGCAGGCCGCCCTCGAACGGACGCGGAGGAAGAACCGGCTTACATGCCGGACTTCGAAGCGGTCTTCTGGCCGGCGCGGCGCAGCTCGTCGTCGATGATCGGGGTGATCTGCTCGAGCGGAACGGCGCCGTTGACAAACCGGCCGTTGATGAACATGGCCGGGGTGCCGTTGACGCCCGCCTCGGAGCCGGCCTTCATGTCGGCCTGGACGGTGGCGGTGTGCTTGCCCGAGTCGAGGCACTGGTTGAACTGCTCGGCGTTGACGCCCAGCCCGGCGGCCTTGGCCTTGAGCTGGTCGACCCCGAGGGCCTGCTGGTCGGCGAACATGGCGTCGTGCAGCTCCCAGAACTTGCCCTGGTCGGCGGCGCACAGGGAGGCCTCGGCGGCCTTCGCCGCCATCTGGTGGAAGGACAGCGGGAACTGGCGGAAGACGATGCGCACCTTGTCGCCGTACTTCTCCTCGACCTGCTTGAGCGTGGGGTTCACGCGGGAGCAGAACGGGCACTGGAAGTCGGAGAACTCGACGATGGTGATGGGAGCGTTCGCGGGGCCCTTGGCGGGACCGTTGGCGGCCACCTCGACGCGCACGGGCTCCATCTTGATCTCGACCTTGTACTTCTCCTCCAGCTTGGCGAAGAAGTCCCCGCGGGCCTTCTGCTGGCCCTGCTGCTCCAGGTACGACTTGATCTGGGCCGCGACCTGCTCCTTGGGACGAGGGATCTGGGCCTTGTTCTGCTCGTAGAAGGCGTCGACGTCGGCGTCGCTCACCGTGGCGGGCTTGATCTCGGCGAGGACGGCTTCCTTGGCGATGCCGCGGGACGCGGCCTCAGCCTCCAGGAGCTTGTCCTGGACCGCCTGGTTGAGGGACCAGTGCCGGGGCGGGAGCTCCATCTCGGCGAGCAGGTCGTGGACCTGCTTCTGGTACTCGCGCTCGATGGCCTTGAACTGATCGGCGGCGCTCCGGCGGACGTCGGCCTCGGTGATGGGTTTGCCGTTGACGGTGGCGAGCACCTCGGCCGAGCCAGCGGACTGGGCGGCGTCCTTGGCGTCCATCTTCTTGGCCTCGGCCGCGCAGGCGGGCAGGGAGACCAGCGCGGACAACAGCACCAACGCGCCCGGGATCAGGGTTTTACGGCGAAATGCATTCATAGGTCGGACTCCTTTGGGTCGGGGCAATTCTCAGGGCTCGAAACAGATCTCGAAGCGGACGCATTCCAGAAAATGGACGTGTATTTTAGCACGGCCGTAGAGGTCCATCCAAAGGAGAGGGTGCTCACGCCGCCAGATGGCGGGACACGAGCCCTTCAAGAATTCGCTCGGCGGCGATCCCCCGCAGGCGCCAGGCGGGCGCCTCGAGGAGCGCTTCGGCGAGCGCCAGCCGGGCACCGCGGCGGCTTCCCTCCTCCAGCTCCAGCGAGCGTAGCACGGCCGCCGCCGCCACGGCCCAGGGACGGCCGGAGCGGGGATCCTCCCAACCGCCCGCTCCCGCCAGGGCGGCCGCCGCGGACAGGAGGTAGATGGGCGAGCCGCTGGCGGAAAACGCCGCCACGGCGGCCGAGAAGGCCCGCGCCAGGGGCTCGACGGCCGCCGGATCGACCCGCTCGGCCGGTCCCAGGAACACGGCGAGCGAGCGGCTGCGCAGAGTGGGCAGGAGGTCGAGCCGCGACGGCGCCAGCAGCAGGAAGTTGCGCGGCGCCGACACGTGGGGCTCCTCCAGCGTCTTGAGCAGGGCGTTGGCGGCCTCGCCGGTCAAGCTCTCGGCGCTCGCCACGGCGAAGACCTGGCCACGGGCTTCGAAGGGGGAGACCTGGGCCGTGCGCGACGAGCTGGCCGCGTACGGCGCCGACCCCGACTGGTTCGGCCTCGGCGACCGCGACACCGCCACCCACCTCGTGCGCACCCGCATGCTGCGCGCGGGCTACCCG
>CAXTNS010000124.1:0-6010 GCA_964245465.1 uncultured Thermoanaerobaculia bacterium | reverse complement strand
CAGCATCTCGCGGGTGGCGTCCACGGAGGTGGAGGCCTTGAGGTCGCGCTCCAGCACCTGGAAGTCGGGATGGAAGGGGGTCTCGCCGGCTTTCTTGTCGTCCTCCGAGGGGGGCCAGACGATGCGCCGGCAGTGCCGGCAGACGCCGCACGGCCGGGATTCCGGCGCGGCCTCGCAGAGCAGGGTGCGGGCGAGCTCCAGGGCGGCGCGGCGGCGCGCTTCGGCGTCCCCACCGTCCAGGATCACCGAGGGGTAGAGCCGCCCGCGGCGGGCGGTGTCCAGGGCCTGGACGGAGAAGGCCCTCGCGACGGCGCGCTCCAGGTGGGGGAGGGCCTTCTCCCACTGGTTCGCGGCCGCGAAGTGGAAGGCCAGCGCTTCGGGGTCCTGGCCGCCCCGGAGCCTCTCCAGGGCTTCGGCCGCCTGCGCGTGCATGGCCTGCCGGCGCAATGGGTTGAGCTCGCGGTAGACGGCGCCCCGGATGCGCTTGTGGGCGAACTCGAAGTTCCCCCGCCGGGCCCCCTGCGCCCACAGGATGATGTCCCGCTCCCGGCGGGCGGTGGTCCAGGATCGGGCGAACTGGCGGATCAGCCACCGCTTGAGCAGGATCTCCAGGCCGATGTCGATCACGGCCGAGTGCTCGTCGGCCGCTTCCTGGAGGAGGTTGACGTCGAAGCTCTGCCCCATCATGGCCGCCAGCGTGGCCAGGCGCTTGGTCGAGTTGGGCAGCCGCCGGACGCGCAGCCGGATGAGCTCGTCGAGGTCTTCTGGCAGGCTGATCTCGCGCAGGGAGCCCGACAGGTTCCAGCGGCCGGCCTCGCGGGAGACCAGGATCCCCTCGTCCCAAAGGTAGTTGATGATCTCGGTCACGGCCAGGGGCAGTCCCTGGCTGCGCTCTTCGAGGAAGCGGGCGAGCTCGGCGGCCTGCGCCTCACCCACCAGCGACTCCGCGATCTCCTCCAGGGCCCCGGCCTCCAGCCGGCCGATCTCCAGCCGCGAAGCCCGTTCCTTGCTTTCCCCATAGCGGACGATCTGCTCGATGGGGTGGTCCGGGTCGAGCTCGTCCGGCAGGCAGACGGCGACCATCCAGACCGGTCCCTGGAGCCGCGCCGTCAGGTACATCAGGAGGTCGAGCGTGTCGCGGTCGGCGAGGTGGAGGTCGTCCAGGAACAGGATCAGGGGATCGCCCCCCTGGCAGCGCCCTTCGAGGAAGCGGGCCACCGAACCGAAGAGACGCCGGCGCCCCTCGGTGTCTGCGACAGGCGCGCTGGGTGGCGCCGCCGGGGTCAGGGATGGCGAGGGGAGGTCCCGCGCCAGCTCGGGGATGAGCCGGACCAGGTCCTCCAGGACCTCCCCGGAGGCGGCGGTCAGGGCCTGGTGGGCCAGCTCGGCCTCTTCGGAGAACGCGTTGCGCAGGATCTCCAGGATGGGCTGATAGGGCACCAGCGGCGCCAGCTCGTAGCACCGTCCCTTGAGCACGTTGACCCGCCGGGTGGAGGTCGAGACGTCCATGAAGGACTTAATCAGGCGGGTCTTGCCGACTCCCCCTTCGCCGATCACCAGCGTGAAGCACATGGAGCCCTGGAGCACGCGGTTCCAGGAGTCCCGCAGCCGCTCGTACCCCTCGCCACGGCCGGCCAGGGGGATCAGCGGACCGATCGGCTCCTCGTTCCGGGACTTGGCCTCCTTCTCGACCTCCTGGAGGAGGATCGACTCGTAGAGGGCCTTGGTCTCGGGGAGCGGCTCGACTCCCAGCTCCTCGCGCAGCAGGTTCAGCAGCTCCTCGTAATGGGCGAGGGCGCGGTTGCGCTGGCCCGCCAGGGCGAACAGCCACATCAGCTCGCGGTGCGCCTCCTCGGACAGCGGCTCGATGGCCACCAGCCGCCGGGCGTAGTGGACGCCGAAGCGGTACTCCCCCCGCCGCCGGTAGTTCTCTGCCAGATTGCGCAGCCCCTCGACCGCCGCCTCGCGCAGCCGCGTCTGCTCGGCCACCAGCCAGTCCTCGAACTCCGGGCACTCCTTGACGAAGAAGCCCGCCAGCAGCTCGCCCCGGTAGAGCTGCACGGCCGTCGACAGATGATGGGGATCCGCGACCTCGCCCGTGCTCCCCGCGTGCAGGGCCTCTTCGAAGGCTTCCACGTCGAGCCAGAAGTCGGCCGCGCCGTCGAGCCCGATTTCCAGATGGGTGGTCCGGATCAGGGAAGAGCCGCCGTCCCCGAGCTTCGAGCGCAGGTTGTACACCGCCTGGCGCAGCGCGTGCCGGGCGGTTTCGGGCTCGCGCTCCGGCCACAGCAGCTCGGCCAGGTGGTCCCGGCTGAACGACCGATGCCGTTGGCAGGCCAGATACGCCAGAAGCGCGCGGACCTTCTGCGACTCGAAGCTTCCGACCTGCTGATCTCCTGCCCAGACCTCGAACCCACCCAGGAGTCGTACTCGGATCTTGCTCAAGTGGCCCTGCCTTGCGGTACACCGCACCGCGGCTGAGATTGGAGTCTCAGCCGATCTACGCAAATCCCAAGATGTCAGATCAGTTGGGATTGTACCTCATGTCCGGTCCAGCTCCTGACGATCCCCTGACGCTCGTTGCCGAGACTCCGTCGTGGCGCACGACCCTGCACCTTCCGAATCGACCCGCCAGGAGGTCTGAGCCGATGAATGACAACCGCCCCAAGGGAGGGAGCCCGACGATGTCCTGGCTGGTACGATGCTGGGAAGAGCCTAGAGAGCTCGCGCACGCCGAGCCTGTCCTCCGCTGCTTCGTCCGCGACCTGCGGACGGGGGAGGAGCGGTACCTGAAAGACCCTCGGGAGATCGGAGAGCTGGTGCTCCGGCAACTCCGCGCCGTTTACGGTACCAACGCCAAGAGCGAGTCGTCGGAGTTGGAGTCGGAGAGCGACCGGGATCATGGATGAGCAATCGCCGGAACTCTTACTGACGATCTCCTGACACCCGTATCCCAAACTCACTGCACCTGTAGAAATGTTTGTCTTGCTTTCCCCCTGTTCAGGGGGAGAGGGGAGATGAGGAGGCATCTTATGGTTTCTTTGAGATCGAGGCTTGGAATGGCGCTTCTCGCCATCGTGTGGATCTGCACGATGGCAGCGGTCACCGCCACCCCGGCTACCGCGCAACCCTACAACTGTCTGCCGAGCTGCAGCTCGATCGACGGCCGGTTCCTGGCCATCGCCAACGGCGCCGCCTTCGTGACGCTGAGCGAGCCGACACTGGATCTCGAGATCTCAGTGCCGGCCGGGACCAGCACCTTCCAGGTGGGCGTCTTCGACGGTGATTCCTTCGGGAGCGTCGGCGGGATCTTCCACTGGGATCTCGGTACGGCAGGGGGAATCTTCACCTACACGCTCTATGCTGATCCGCAGGGCAACCGGACCGGCACCACGGTGGTCAACATGGGGGGGCTTCCCACCCAGCTCTCGACCACCATGCCGGACAACGGCTGGGCCGACTATACGGTCAACACCAGTCCGGCTGCCCAGGCTCCCAGTGGCAATTACTTCTATTACCTTCGCATTGAGCTGACGACTCCTGTCGTTTCTCTGACCAACGTCTTCAAGATCCGCACGAGCGGCGCCAACGTCGGCGGCTCCACGCTGTTCCCGACTCCGGAGCCCTTCTCCTACATCGCGAACTACACGTCGACGGCGGATCGGGCGATCATCTATCCCAACTTCCCGGCCCTGACTCCGACGACGTACGACGGAACTCTCAGCTTCTACTTCGACATGCCGGTGACGCCGCAAGACGTCACGGTGTGGGACGGCGACTTCGACCGCGGCAAGATCGACGGCACAGACCAGGATACGGATGATCCGGACACGCCCAACGCGCCCTACCTACCCCCCTGGTCCACCCCCGATACCAGGCCGGAGGGAGTGGCAGTGGGGTCTGCGGGGCCCCCGGCAACGACGGGGAATCCGCCGGATGACCGCGCTCCGGGAAACTTCCTGAGGACACCGTCGGTCAACTACGACCTCATCTTCCCGGGCGGCAGCCCGATCTACTCGAACCTCAATCCCTCGGGCAACCAGGAATGGGAGCAGTTCCGGATCGCCGATCCCTCGGATCCGTCTCCCAAGGATTTCGCCACGCTGAGCCTTGTTCATGGTGTCTACCAGGTCCGTGTCAAAGGGGTGGACCTGGCGAACCTGAACGCCCTGCTCCTCCCGGGCCGGGCGCTCTGCGTCAACGAGTCAGGCATTCCCTGCGCCCCCCTGCGCCCCTTCCTGATTGGGGACACGGTCTTCTCGGATACCAACGGCAACGGGATCCAGGATCCCGGCGAGCCGGGCATCCCGGGCGTCATCCTGGAGCTCTACGACTACGCGGGCGCGCTCCTCGCCACGACGACGACGGATGCCAACGGCCACTACTCCTTCCCGGTGGAGGCCGGCACCTACACCGTCAAGGTTCTCCCGGAGGAAGCGGGCAACACGGCGATCCATGGCTTCAATCCCACCACTCCCGAGGAGTGCACGGCCGAGGTCGACGACGACAACGTCGACGACTGCGACTTCGGCTACCAGATGAAAGGGTCCATCGGCAACCGTGTCTGGTTCGACGCCAACAACAACGGCGTTCAGGACGCTGGTGAGCCGGGCCTGGTCGGCGTGGCCGTCGAGCTGGTGGACGGCAACGGCGACGTTCTCAACACCCAGACCGGCACGGACGGCATCTACGAGTTCACCGACGTGGATCCCGGCACCTACACCGTCCGTATCGACACCCTCACGCTGTCCGACAACGCGATCCCCACCTACGACCTCGACGGCGTGGCGACCCCGCACGAGACCCTCGTGACGCTGGGTGCCGGCCAGCACCGCACGGACGTCGACTTCGGCTACCGGGGCGACGCCTCGCTCGGCGACCGGGTGTGGAACGACGTGGACAACGATGGCGTGCAGGATGCGGGCGAGGCCGGCATCAACGGCGTCACCGTCTACCTCTTCGACATCTATCAGGACCAGGTCATGGCCACCGCCGTGACCAGCGGCGACGGCAACTACACCTTCCCGAACCTGCTGTCGAGCCGCTACCAGGTGCAGATCGACACCGCGACGCTGCCGTCTCCCAGCTACACGGAGACCTACGATCTCGACGGCCTGGGGACGGCGAACTACGTCGAGCTCGACGTGTTCGCGGGGGACAACCGGACGGACGTCGACTTCGGCTACCGCGACCCCAACGCCGCCACCGGCTCGATCGGTGACCGGGTGTGGTACGACGCGGACGGCGACGGCGTGCAGGACGCGGGGGAGGCCGGCTTGAACGGCGTCACCGTGGAGCTGCTCGACGCCGGCAGCAACGTGATCGCCACCACGACCACGGCGGGCGACGGCAACTACACCTTCTCCAACCTGCCGGCCGGGACCTTCACCGTCCGCGTGGTCGCCGCGACGCTGCCGGCGGGCGTGGCTCCCACGTTCGACGCCGACGGCACCGGCACGCCGAACACCGCCACGGTCTCGCTGGGCGCGAACCAGAACCTGACCACGGTGGACTTCGGCTACCGCGGTACCGCCTCGGTGGGTGACCGGGTCTGGTACGACGGCAACGGCGACGGCGTGCAGGATGCTGGCGAGGCCGGCATCAACGGCGTCACCGTGGAGCTGCTCGACGCCGGCAGCAACGTGATCGCCACCACCACCACGGCGGGGGACGGCAACTACACGTTCAACAACCTGGGGGCCGGCACCTACACGGTGAAGGTCGTCCCCAGCTCGCTGCCCGCGGGTATCACCGCCACCTACGACCTCGACGGCACCGCCACCCTCAACCAGGCGACCTTCACCCTCGCGGCCGGCGCTTCGCGCGACGACGTGGACTTCGGCTACCGCGGCACGGCCTCGGTGGGCGACCGGGTGTGGTACGACACGGACGGCGACGGTGTCCAGGATGCGGGCGAGCCCGGCATCAACGGCGTCAGCGTCGAGCTGCTCGACAGCGCCAACAACGTCATCGCCACCACCACGACGGCGGGCGACGGCAACTACACGTT
>CAXTNS010000123.1:11233-13133 GCA_964245465.1 uncultured Thermoanaerobaculia bacterium | reverse complement strand
CTCCCGGTTCTTCGCTCCGGGGTCGGGCGTGGACGAGGACCCGGTGACCGGCTCAGCCCACTGCACGCTGGGACCTTACTGGCGGGAGCGGCTGGGGCGGGACGAACTCCTCGCCTACCAGGCGTCTCCCCGAGGGGGCGTGGTGCGGGTGCGGGTCGAGGGGGCCCGCGTGAAGCTTGGCGGCCAGGCCGTCACCGTCCTGCGCGGGCGGCTCGTGGCTTGAAGAAGAGAAAAAAGGGGGGGCGCGGAGAGCCGCGCCCGTTTTTAGGAAATCATTGGGAGGAGGCCGGGTCGTCGTTCGAACCCGGGTTGGACGCCGAAGTCTCATCGCGCCGGCGCAGGGCCTGTGCGATGGTGCTGTGCAGGTAGCGGAGGAACTTGTGGAAGCCGTCGAGCATCTCGCCCAGGGCCTTCTCCTCCTCCGGCGGCAGGGGATCGCGGTTGCCGAAGAGCCTCTGGACCTCGCTCCGGCCGCTGCCGCCGGCGGGGCTCACCCGGGGAGCCTCCTCCTCTTCCTCGCCCGATCCCTCGCCGCGCCGTTTCATCTGCTCGGGGCGGCCGTTGATGATCTGAATGGCGTTGTGCAGATCGTTCAGGTCGCACCCGAGGGTGTCCAGGATCTTCTCCAGGGTCTCGAGCGAGGGCCGCTGACGACCGGTCTCATAGGCCGAGAGCATGCCCTTCGTGATGCCGGCGGAGTCGGCCACCTGGTACTGCTTCTTGCCCTGCCGGTCACGGAGCCAGCGCAGTGCCTGGCCGAGGCCGTTCAAGATGGGTATACGCACGGTTTATCTCCTGCTGGGATCCGCTTCCGGATCCTGGTAAAGCGTTTTTCGTCAGGGGCTGAGACCTCTTGGAGGCTCCTTTTCTTCATAGGCGTATGTTAGGCGTAATGAGGGCGTAAGTCAAGCGTTGCCCAAGGCGAAATTTCCGCCTTTTCTCCCTCACTTTCGCCCTCCAAGGGATATGGTGCTTTACCATGACGAACCTGAGCCCATTGAGTGAGATCCAGGCCGCCCAGCGCCGCATCGCCCCTTATTTACGACGTACCCCGCTCCTCGACGCCGGTCACATCCCTGGAGGCGAGCGGGGGAGCCGCCTGACGCTGAAGCTCGAAAACCTCCAGGTGACGGGATCATTCAAAGCGCGGGGCGCCACGAACAAGGTCCTCGCACTTACGCCTCAGGAAGCGGCCCGCGGGCTCGTCACCGCCTCGGGTGGCAACCATGGGCTCGGCGTGGCTTTCGCCGGCCGGCTCGCCGGCACGCCTGTCACCATCTATCTCCCCCACAACGTGCCCCCCGCCAAGGGCGTAAAGCTGGAGCGCTGGGGCGCCCGGGTGGTCTGGGAGGGGGAGGTGTGGGACGAGGCCAACCAGGCGGCCCTCGAAGCGGCCGAACGGGAGGGGCTCACCTACGTCCACCCCTTCGCCGATCCTCAGGTGATCGCGGGTCAGGGGACCGTGGGTCTGGAGATCCTGGAGGATGCGCCCGAGACCGATCTGGCTCTCGTGGCCATCGGCGGGGGAGGGCTGATCGCGGGAGTCGCTTCCGCCCTGAAGTCGCTCCGGCCGGCGGTGCGGATCGTGGGCATCGAGCCCACCGGAGCGCCCAAGATCCACGAGAGCCTGAAGGCCGGCCGGGTGGTCGAGCTTCCCCGCATCTCCACGGCCGCCAACACCCTCGCCCCCCGGCGCAGCGACGAGATGAACTTCGAGATCATCCGCGAGACCATCGAGGGCGTGGTCCTGGTCACCGACGAGGAGATGCGCGAGGCCGCCCGCTGGCTCTGGTTCGAGGCCGGCATCGCCGCCGAGCTCTCCGGCGCCGCCGCCGTGGCCGCCCTTCTGAACGGAAAGATCCGGCTGGACGGCGTCCGTTCCGCCTGCGCCATCGTCTGC
>CAXTNS010000123.1:10838-11223 GCA_964245465.1 uncultured Thermoanaerobaculia bacterium | reverse complement strand
CTCTGTAGGGATTGCTGTCCCGCTTTTTCCTCGTCGTGCCACGTTAAAGACAGTCAGCTTCAGAAGCTTTGAATGAAGGGCATCCGAGCTGCGGATGCCCTGTTTGCTTCTCGTCTCTTAAGGAGGGTATATGATTTCTGAAGTCGTATCTTCACGGGGTCCAGCCCGTGTTCCAGGTCCCCAGGGCTACCCGGTCGTTGGAGCCCTTCCCCAGGTCATGAAGGACCCGCTCCAGTTCCTGTCCAGACTGGTGCGGGAGTACGGCGACGTGGTTCATCTGGGCGGCTTCGGCTCCCAGCAGTTCTACTTCGTCTCCCATCCCCGCGACATCGAGCACGTCTGGAAGACCCACAGCCGGAACTACGTCCGGGGCTCGAACTTCAAG
>CAXTNS010000123.1:6001-10828 GCA_964245465.1 uncultured Thermoanaerobaculia bacterium | reverse complement strand
GGACGCTTACCAGGCCGTTACGGTCTGCTTCTACGGCGGGGCATCGTGCCGGGCGAGCCGTTCGACCTGGAGCACGAGATGATGGACCTGCTGATCGAGGTCTCCGTGAAGACCCTGTTCGGCACCGAGGTGGCGGGCGACGCGGCCACGGTGCACAAGGCCATCACCACCGCGTTCTCCATCCTCCACCGCAAGGTCCTCTCCCCCGTGCCGTCCCCCTGGTGGGTGCCGTTCCCGACCAACGCCCGTTTCCTGCGCGCCGTCGCCAGCCTCGACGAGGTGGTCTACCGCATCATCGAGGAGCGCCGGAGGAGCGGGATCGAGGGAAACGACGTGCTGTCGACCCTCCTCTCGGTGCGCGACGAGGACGGCAATCCCATGCCCGACCGGCAGATCCGCGACGAGGTGGTCACTATGCTCGTGGCCGGGCACGAGTCGACGGGGACGAGCCTGTCCTGGACCCTCTACCTTCTCTCCCGCTATCCCTCGGTGATGCGCCAGGTGGAGGAAGAGCTGGCCAATGTCCTGGGTGGCCGGACGCCGGAGTTCCAGGACGTACCGAAACTGAAATACCTCTCGATGGTACTCAAGGAGGGCCTGCGGCTCTATCCGCCCTTCTGGATGCTCACGCGCACACCGCTGAAGGACGACGAGCTCTCCGGGCACCGCATCCCCGCCGGCTCGATCCTCATGTTCTCCTCCTACGTCACCCACCGGCGGCCGGAGTTCTGGCCCAACCCGGAGGCGTTCGATCCCGAGCGTTTCCTGCCGGAGGAGTGCGAGGGCCGGCCCCAGTTCGCCTACTTCCCCCTGGGCGGCGGCCCGCGCGTCTGCATCGGCGGCCGGCTGGCGGAGATGCAGTCGCTCCTGGTGCTGGCGTCCGTGCTCCAGCGCTACGACCTCCACGCCGTGTCGGGCAAGCGCGTCGAGCCCGCGGCCATGCTCTCCCTGCGCCCCAAGGGCGGGCTGTGGATGACGATGCACGAGCGGCCGCTGCCGTCGTAGGGAGGTGCCAAGGACACCAGGGACACCAAGGACTTCAAGGACGGGCAACGCGTCATCCGCTGCGCGTCCTTGTTGTCCCTGGTGTCCTTGGGGTCCCTTGTTTCTGTGCTAACGTCGCCCCACTTTTTTGGACGAGGTAGAAGAAGTCGATGTCGCCGCACCCCCTCCTTCCCGGTCCCGGGCCTGAGGAATTCCTCTGGGCCACGGGGATCGAGGACACGTTCGTCCCCCAGACCCGTCCCGGACAGCGCGCGCTGGACGAGTACCAGCTCATGGGGCATTACGAGCACTGGCGCGAGGACCTGGACCTCGCCCGCGACCTCGGCGTCAAGGCCCTCCGCTGGGGTGTCCCCTGGTACCGCGTCGAGCCCTTTCCGGGCGAGTTCGACTGGAGTTGGACGGACCAGGTGATCCCGTATCTGGTCGAGGAGCTGAAGATCACCCCGATCCTCGACCTCATGCACTACGGCTGTCCCTTCTGGCTGCGCCGGGAGTTCGCGAGCGAGGATTATCCACGCGCCGTGGCGGCCTATGCCGGGGCCTTCGCCAAGCGGTACGCGGGCCTGGTGCGCTGGTACACGCCGCTCAACGAGCCCATCGTCAACGCTCTCTTCTGCGGCAAGAAGGGCGTCTGGCCGCCGTATCTGCGGGGGGACGCCGGCTACATCCGGATCATGCTCCAACTCGTGCGGGGCATTCAGCGCACGGTCGAGGCCTTGAAGGAGGTGGACCCCGGCTCGCTGATGGTCCACGTGGAGGCGACGGGCCTGGCCCGGGCCGCCCGCGCGGACCTCGAAGCGCTGGCCGTCGAGGATCAGCGCCGCGGCTTCCTCGCCTACGACCTGATCACGGGCCGGGTCACGCCCAACCATCCGCTGTTCACGTGGCTCCTCAGGAACGGCGCCGGTCCGGACGAGCTGGTCTCGATCCGCGAGAACGCCATCCCGCTCGACGCCATCGGCATGAATTTCTACCCGCAGTGGTCCACCCAGCAGGTCTTGGTGGACCGCCGGGGCCGGCTCGCCTGGCGGGCGGTGGAGCAGGACGGCGCCGGCTTCGTCCAACTGATCGAGGACTACTGGCGGCGCTACGAGGTGCCCATCCTGGTCACCGAGACCAGCGCCAAGGGGCCGCTCAACGCCCGCTCTCGCTGGCTCGGCGCGTCGGTCGCCGCCATCCAGCACCTGCGCGCCGAGGGCGTGCCCGTGCTCGGCTACACCTGGTTCCCCCTGTTCACCATGATCGACTGGCGCTACCGCCTGGGCCGGCGGCCCCTGGAGCATTACCGGCTGAACCTCGGCCTCTACACGCTGGCTCCCGAGGAATTGGGTCCGAGATGGCAGACGACGCCGCTGGTGGATCAATTCCGGAGCTTGGCGGCGGATCCGGAGGCTTCGGTGGGGGCGGTGAGAGAGATGGTGGCGGCCGGAGCACCTTGAAGGAGCCTCCTCCGCCCCGCTGCGGTCCCGTCAGGGACCACCGTATGTAGCCAGGGATTTCAATCCCTGGCGGGATCGAGGCGATGTACCATAACCCCGTCTACCCCCACTCCTTCCCCGACCCCTTCGTCCTGAAGCACAAGGGGGAGTACTGGGGCTATTGCACCGGCTTCTGGCGCGACGGCCGGGCCTTCGGGATCGTCCGCTCGCGCGACCTCGTCCACTGGGAGGAGATGCCCGGAGCCCTGGGACCTCTGCCCGGTAACCATTCCTGCTACTGGGCACCCGAGGTCGCATACCTGGACGGCCGGTTCCATCTCTACTATAGCGTCGGCAACGAGGAGAGGATGGAGATTCGAGTGGCGGTCTCGGACCACCCCGGCGGCCCCTTCGTGGACTCGGGCCAGCGGCTCACCTCGGAGCCCTTCGCCATCGACGCCCACGTCTTCGAAGACGTAGATGGATCACGCTGGCTTTTCTACGCCACGGATTTTCTGGACGGCAGCCACATCGGAACGGGCACGGTGCGCGACCGGCTGCTCGATCCGCTCACCCTGGAAGGCGATCCCAAGCCCGTCGCCCTGCCGCGGTACGACTGGCACGTCTACCACCCGAACCGGCCCGAGAAGGGGTTCGTCCGCTGGCATACCGTGGAAGGGCCTTTCGTCCTCGAGCGCAAAGGCGTCTATTACGAGATGTTCAGCGGCGGCAACTGGCAGAACCCCACGTACGGGGTGAGCTATGCCACGACGAGAAGCCTTGCCGATCCCGGAGAGTGGACCCAGGCGGCGCTGCCGATCCTGCGCACCACGGGCGAGGTCGTGGGGCCCGGCCACAACTCCGTGGTGCGCGGGCCGGACAACCGGCAGCTCTACTGCGTCTACCATCGCTGGTCGCCGGACCGGAGCGCCCGAGATGCCCGCGTCATGGCGATCGACCCTCTCGACTGGGCGGGGGAGAGGCTGATCGTGCTCGGTCCCTCCACGACGCCTCAACCCGGACCGGTCCCGCCCACCATCTCGGATCTCCTCGACGCGCCCGCCGTGCTGAGGCCGGGGGAGGCGATCCGGTACGAGACCGGCGCGCCATGTTTTCTCGTCGAGGTGACAGTGGAGGGGGAAGGCCTGACGGTCGTCCTGCACGGGAACGAAGAAAGATCGTTCAAGGTAGGGACGGGCCTGTTCCGTCTAGAGGAGGACGGTGCGGATGTCACCGCGATCTCCTTCGTGGCCGACATCGCGAACACTGGTACGGTCGAGCTCTCCGGCTTCGCCCTGACCGTGGGATGGGAGGATCTGTTCCAGAAGGAGCCGGACGGCAGGCTCTATCCCAGATCCTGGATCGCCAAAGGTCCGGCGTTCGATTCCTGGCTGGCCGTGGTGAACGCCCGCCTGGAGGGGGAGGGCTGGTATGGCTTCGGCCTCGATCCGGGGCCGCGGCTCATCCTTTCACGCCGGGGAGAAGACTGGATTCTCGACACGGGCGAGCAGAATTTGCCATTCCCTGCCGCGTTCGATCCCGCGATCGATCAGCAATTCCGGTTGACGAAGATCGATAACCGCCTGGAGATCTCCTGGGAAGGGACCCTCCTCGGCTCGGTCCCGGTTCCGCCCGGTCCCGCCCGTCTGACAATAGGGGCCGAAGGATCGGCCTCTTTCGAGGCCGCCCGTCTGACAGCTATTTGAGAGGAGGAAAATAAAGAAGGGGCGAGACCCGGCGGAGGAGCGCTCCCGTCGTGGGAACTGCCAAGGGAGAAAGACCAGGGAGCTTCCTTGGCTGGAGACCAGTGGCGGAGGAGGATCGTCCTCTCCGGGTCGCCACCAGCCGGAGCCGGTTGCGGATCCCACCCGCCTGGTACCAAAGCAAAGATCGCGCCAAGACGGATCGGACAATCGGGTACAGTACCCGCCATGGAGCGGTATCTCGTCAACGAGATCTTCTACAGCCTGCAGGGGGAGGGCGTCCGTGCCGGCACACCCAACTTCTTCCTGCGCCTTGCACGCTGCAACCTGGCCTGCAAGGTGGAGACGCACGGTTTCGACTGCGATACGGAGTTCGAGTCCGGCCGGTGGATGACGGTCCCCGAGATCCTCCAGGAATTCCGCCAGCTTTCCGAAAAGTGCGGCTGGGTGATCCTGACCGGCGGCGAGCCGGCCCTCCAGGCGGACCCGGAGCTGATCGAGGCCCTCCACGAGGCCGGCCTCAGGATCGCCATCGAGACCAACGGCAGCGTCGAGCTGCCGCCGGGGATCGACTGGATCACCGTCAGCCCCAAGGTGGCCGAGCATGCCATCCGCCAGCGCGCGGCCCACGAGGTCAAGTACGTCCGCGGCCACGGCCAGGCGATCCCCCGGACCGTCGTCGAAGCCGAGCACTACCTGAT
>CAXTNS010000123.1:4453-5991 GCA_964245465.1 uncultured Thermoanaerobaculia bacterium | reverse complement strand
GGACTGGTGCATCCGGCTGTGCCGGGACAATCCCCCTTGGCGGCTGTCCGTTCAGCAGCACAAGCTTTGGCGCGTACGCTGATCTCGGGATCCGAGACGTTATGATCTAGGGACTCGGCGTGATGCCAGGTGCAAGGAGTGAAGGAATGGAGATGAAGCACACCTCTCTGGCGAAATGGACGGCGGTCCTCTTCGTCGTTCTGCTGGTGAATACCGCGTACATCTCGGCGTACGCCTCGCCGACGGTGTTCTACATGGGCAACGTCCTCCTCCATCTGGTCCTGGGGGTCGTCCTGGCCGTGGCCTTCGGACTGCTGCTCGCCCGGCGGCCGGACCTGAGGGGCGGCCTGATGCCGGCGGCGGTGCTGTTCTTCCTCGCGCTGGCCGTGGGCCTGTGGCTCGCCTGGGCGGGCAACGTCTTCCAGCACCGGGCCGCCTTCTGGGCTCACGTGATCTCGGCCGCTCTGGCCGTGGCCGCCTTCGGCGGCTGGCTCTGGCGCCGGCAGGCGGGATCTCCGCGCTTCCGCCAAGCCTTCGCCGCCGCCTTGGCGCTCCTGGTGCTCTGGCCCGCCGGAGCGTCCCTGTACCGCAAGGCCAATCCCAATTCGCAGGACCGCATCAAGAATCCCCTGATCGTCCCCACCTCCATGGAGGGGGAGGGGGGCGGCCCCAAGTCGCCGTTTTTCCCGTCGTCGGCGAAGACCAACGTGGGCGGCATCATCCCGTCCAACTTCTTCATGGATTCGGCGACCTGCGGCGAGTGCCACAAGGACATCTACGAGCAGTGGAACAGCTCGGCCCACCACTTCGCCTCGTTCAACAATCAGTTCTACAGGAAGTCGATTGAATACATGCAGGACGTGATCGGTCCCCAGCCGAGCAAGTGGTGCGCGGGCTGCCATGACCACGCGGTGTTCTTCAACGGCCGCTTCGAGCGGCCCATCAAGGAGCAGCTCGACACGCCCGAGGCGCACGCCGGACTGGCCTGCACGTCGTGCCACGCCATCACCCACGTGGACGGCTCCATGGGCCAGGGCGGGTTCACCATCGAGTACCCGCCCCTCCACGAGCTCGCCACCAGCAAGAACCCCGTGATCCGGAAGATGGACCATTTCCTGACCTAACGGGATCCCGAGCCGCACAAGAAGACGTTCATGAAGCCCTTCATGCGGATGGACTCGGCCGAGTTCTGCTCCTCCTGCCACAAGGTGCACCTGGACGTGCCGGTCAACTCCTACCGCTGGTTCCGCGGCTTCAACGACTACGACAACTGGCAGGCGAGCGGTGTCTCCGGCCAGGGAGCCCGCTCCTTCTACTATCCGGCCGAGACGAAGACCTGCGCCAACTGCCACATGCCGCTCATCGATTCGAACGACCCGGGCAACCGGGACGGCAAGGTCCACTCGCACCGCTTCCCGGCAGCCAACACGGCGCTGCCCTTCGTCAACAAGGACGCGGCGCAGATGGAGGCCACCAAGAAGTTCCTCAAGTCAGGCTTCATCACGGTGGACATCTTCGCCGTCTCGCCGGCGGAGGAG
>CAXTNS010000123.1:0-4443 GCA_964245465.1 uncultured Thermoanaerobaculia bacterium | reverse complement strand
GGTGCGGCGAGCCCCGGCCACTCCCACGGCCAACGGTCCCCAGCTCATGACCACCTTCGCGGTGGGCGAGGAGTCCGACGCCGCGGGGGCCGTCTTCATCCGCGACGTGGGCAAGATCGCGGCGCCCTTCGACAAGGCGGCGCCCGCCGTGAAGCCCGGCTCCACCGTGAAGCTGGACGTGGTGGTGCGCACCCGGGCTATCGGCCACTTCTTCCCGGGCGGCACGGTCGACGCCTTCGACGTGTGGCTGGAGCTGCAAGGCAAGGACGCGGACGGCAAGGTCGTCTTCTGGAGCGGCCAGGTGGAGGACGGCGGCAAGGGGCCGGTCGAGCGCGGGGCCCACTTCTACCGCTCCTACCAGCTCGACGGCGAGGGCAACCCCATCAACAAGCGCAACGCCTGGCAGTCGCGGAGCGTCCTCTACGTGCGACTGATCCCGCCCGGCGCGGCCGACGTGGCCCACTACCGCGTGCGCGTCCCCGAGAACGCCAAGGGGCCGGTCACTTTCACGGCCAGGCTCAACTACCGCAAGTTCGCCCATTACTACACCCAGTTCGCCTACGCCGGCCAGCCCAGGCCCGGCCAGGCTCCGGGGCTGATCAGCCCCCACCACAACAGCGCCGAGTACTCGTTCGACAAGGCCAACGTCCCGGCCAACGTCTCGGGCAAGATCAAGGGCGAGATCCCGGACCTGCCCATCGTCACCCTGGCCACGGCCGAGGCGACCCTCAAAGTGGAGGGCAGTGGTGGCGAGCCTGTCTGGCGGCCCATCGCGGAGAAGAAGGACCGCGAGCGCTGGAACGACTACGGCATCGGCCTGCTCCTCCAGGGCGACCTCAAGGGGGCCGAGCACGCCTTCAAGAAGGTCACCGAGGCCGAGCCCGGCTACGCCGACGGCTGGCTCAACGTGGCCCGCGCCCTCATCCGCGAAGGCCAGGTCGAGGCTGCCAAGCCGTACGTCCAGAAGGCTCTCTCGATCGATTCGAGCCTCGGCCGCGTCCACTTCTTCAAGGCCATGATCGAAAAGGCCCAGGGGGATTACGACGCGGCTCTCGCCTCGTTACGAACGGTGGCGGACAAGTACCCGCGCGACCGCGTGGTCCTGAACCAGATGGCGCGCGTCCTGTTCCTCAAGCGCCAGTACAAGGAGGCCCTCGAGGTGCTCGACCGCGTCTGCCTGGTCGATCCCGAGGACGTCCAGATGCACTACACGGCCATGCTCTGCTGGCGCGCCCTGGGCAACCAGGAGAAGGCCGCGCGGGAGGCCAAGCTCTTCCGCCGCTTCAAGGCCGAGGAATCGGCCCAGGCCATCACGGCCCGCCAGCGCATGCACAGCCCCGAGGACAACAACGAGCGCCAGCCCATCCACGAGCACGAGAGCGCTCCCCTGGATATCGCCCCTAATACTGCTCCGCGGACCGCGTCCGAGTCCGCGATCGCAGGAGGTTGACCGTCTTGAAGCGTACGTTCGCCCTTTCGATGGCCGCGATGACCCTCATCGCGGCCGCTCCGGCCCCCGCGCCCAAGCCCCAGACACCGGGCGTCAGATTCAAGGACGTCACCGCCGCGTCCGGCATCAGGTTCACCCACACCAGCGGCCGGGCAGGCAAGAAGCTCATGCCCGAGACCCTGGGCTCCGGCGTCGCCCTGTTCGACGCCGACGGCGACGGCTGGCTCGACGTCCTGTTCGTCAACAGCCGCGACTGGCAGGCATCCGCGAAGGGCGGCGGCAAGAAGTCCCTTCAGGCCCTCTACCGCAACAACAAGAACGGCACGTTTACGGATGTCACCAAGGGCAGCGGCCTCGACGTCCAGCTCTACGGCATGGGCGTCTCCGCCGCCGACTACGACAACGACGGCCGCGTGGACGTCTACCTCACGGCCCTGGAAGGCGACCGGCTTTTCCACAACGAGGGCAACGGCAAGTTCAAGGACGTGACGGCGGCCTCGGGGATCAAGAACGCCAGCTTCGGCACCAGCGCCGCCTGGCTCGACTATGACAAGGACGGCAAGGCCGACCTCTTCGTGGCCAACTACGTCCAGTGGAGCCAGGACAAGGACCTCTGGTGCTCGCTCGACGGCGCCACCAAGTCCTACTGCACCCCCGAGTCCTACAAGGGTACCTCTTCCAAGCTCTACAGGAACCTGGGCGGCGGCAAGTTCCAGGACGCCACCCAGAAGGCCGGCCTGGCCGAGCCCAACGGCAAGGCGCTGGGCGTCGCCGTGCTCGACTTCAACGTCGACGGCTGGCCCGACCTTTTCGTGGCCAACGACACCCAGCCCAACAAGCTCTACCGCAACCAGAAGAACGGCACCTTCGTGGACGAGGCCGTCGAGGCCGGCGTGGCCTTCTCCGAAGAGGGCGTGGCCCGCGGCGCCATGGGCACGGACGCCGGCGACTACGACCGCTCCGGCCGTCCTCATCTCCTGGTGGGCAACTTCAGCAACGAGATGCTGGCCCTCTACCACAACGAGGGGAGCGGCGTGTTCGTGGACGAGGCGCCCGCCTCGGCCGTGGGACAGGCGAGCCTCCTCACCCTCACCTTCGGGGCTTTCTTCTTCGATTACAACCTCGACGGCTTCCTGGACATCCTGGCTGCCAACGGCCATCTGGAGGAGGAGATCAACCGCGTCCAGCCACGGGTGACCTACAAGCAGGCGCCCCTCCTCTTCCGCAACCGGGGCAACGGCAAGTTCGAGCCGGTGGCCGCCGCCATGGGTCCTGAGTTCAGCCGCCCCATCGTGGCCCGCGGCGCCGCCTACGGCGACCTTGATCGAGATGGGGATCTGGACGTCGTCTTCACCACCAACCACGGCCCCGCCTACGTGTTCCGCAACGAGGGCGGCAACGCCAACCGCTGGCTGCGCGTGAAGACCGTGGGCACCAGGTCCAACCGCGACGGCCTGGGAGCAGTCGTGCGCGTCACCTCCGCATCCGGCAAGCAGTGGTCCGTGGTGCGCACCGGCTCCTCCTACTGCTCCCAGAGCGAGACCGCTCCCACCTTCGGCCTCGGCCAGGACAGGGTCGTCCAGTCCCTGGAGATCGAATGGCCGAGCGGGACCAGGCAGAAGCTCTCCAACGTGCCCACGAATCAGGTGGTGACGGTGGAGGAGGGGAAGGGGATCGTGCCGGGGAAGTAGTTCCCCCCGAACTCAAGGACAACAGGGACACCAGGGACGGCAAGGACGCGCCGGTATCGAATGACGAGTCTCCGGCGCGTGGCGAGCCTCGCCAAAATGGGGCTCGATCGATCATGTCTATGTCTAGTACGACGATGTCACCGATCACCTACCGCCGGGGCAACGACCTCGATCTCGACGAGGTCCTCGACCTCTACCGGTCCTGCAGTCTGGGGGCGCGGCGGCCGATCGACGACCGGGCAATCTTCGCGGACATGATCCGCCACGCGAACCTGGTGATCACGGCCTGGGAGGGGGATCTCCTGGTGGGAATATCACGGTCGCTGACGGACTTTAGCAATGTGACTTATCTCGCGGACCTGGCGGTCCGGGAATCGCACCAGCGGCAGGGGATCGGGGTGGAGTTGATCCGGCAGACCCGCGAGGCCCTGGGACCGCGTTCTCTGATCGTCCTGTTGGCGGCTCCGGCCGCGGTGGATTATTATCCAAAGCTTGGTTTTACCCGGCATGAGTCCGCCTGGATTCTCTGGGCTGGCGAGCCGCTGGGATCCTGAAGGGATAATCTTCAATGTTCAAACCGCGCATCCTGATTTTCTTCGCTTTCATTATCATCCTTTGGGCTGTACCCGCCTCCGCGGAGGTGGTCTTCCGTGACCTGTCCCTCGATTCTCTCCAGGCCCTGCCGCCCCGCGGCGACCGGGAGATGCCCCTGCCGGGGCGGTTCCGTGTTCTGGAGGTGGATGTCAAGGCCCTGGAGAGCCTCCTGGACCGGGCTCCGGTGGAACGGTCGGAGGGGGCCACGCCGGTCCTGCTCACGATTCCCTATCCGGACGGCACGGACAAGCTCTTCCGCGTGGAGGAGTCGCCGATCCTGGAGCCGGCGCTGGCCGTCAGCTTCCCGGAGATCCGGACGTTCGTCATCCGGGGGATCAGCGACCCTACGGCCACGGGCCGGTTGAGCCTGACGTCCCTGGGCTTCCAGGCCATGGTGCTGTCGACGACGGGCACCGTGCTCATCGATCCCTACCGGCGGTGGGATACCCAGTACGTTCTCTCCTATTTCAAGACAGAGGCGCGCAAGCCGGAGGGGGCGGCCCCCTTCCGCTGCGGCGTGAAGGGCGAAAGCCTAGAAGAGAAGGAAAGGGAATCCGCCGGAGAGGTGCCTCTGGAGGCCCCCACGGAGGCCGCGTCGGGGACCCAGCTCCGCACCTACCGTCTGGCGCTGGCCGCCACCGGCGAGTATTCGACCGCGGTCTGCGCGCCCAATCCGGTGGCCGTGGCTTGCGCCATGAACGCCATGGT
>CAXTNS010000122.1:12796-13196 GCA_964245465.1 uncultured Thermoanaerobaculia bacterium | reverse complement strand
TCAGGTCCTGCGGCGTCCGCGACGACGGCCCTTCGCTGGAGGCGCGGTGCTCGAGCAGGCGCTCGACGCCGCCGAGCGAGGGGGCGCGGGGGAACAGCCGCGCCCGGGAGACCGCGGCGAGCGCCGCCTCCCGTCCGCCGGCGGCCCGGAAGGAGAGCATGGCGCCGAAGGCGGACATCTGGCGGCGGGCCGTCTCGTGCCCTGGGTGGGAGGAGAGGCCGGGGTAGTGGACGGTCGAGACCGCGGGCGAGGCTTCGAGGGCGCGGGCCACGGCGAGCGCGCCCGCGCTCTGGGCCGCGACCCGGCAGGCCACGGTGCGCACGCCGCGCAGCACGAGCCAGCAGTTGAAGGGAGACGCGACCGCGCCCAGCACGTGCCTCAGGTGGTGAACCCGCTCGTA
>CAXTNS010000122.1:9526-12786 GCA_964245465.1 uncultured Thermoanaerobaculia bacterium | reverse complement strand
GAGCAGGGGGTTCGACGGGGATTCGAGCCAGACCAGCCGGGTCTCCGGACGGAGGGCGGCCTCCAGCGCCGCGGGGTCGTCCATGGCCACGAAGTCCGACTGGACGCCCCAATTGGGGAGGAACTCCTCGGCGGCCACGCGGAAACCGTAATAGGCGTCGTCCGGAAAGAGAGCGTGGGAGCCCGGCGGCAGGGTCTGGAGCAGGGCGACGCCCGCCGCCATGCCCGAGGCGAAGACGAGCGCGCCCTCCCCGCCTTCCAGGGGAGCCAGGGCCTCCTCGAGGTGCTCCTGGGTGGGATTGGACTCGCGGATGTAGGTGTGCCCGCCGAGAGGAGTCCTCGGGGTCGCGGGCAAAAGTGGTCGAGAGATGGATGGGAGGGGCCACCGATCCCGTGGTGGGGTCGATCCGGTGGCCCGCATGGACGGCGCGGGTCTCGAATTTCATGTCCGGAGCCTAGCGCGGCAGGAGAGGAAAGAAAAAGGGCCGGCGCTGTGGCACCGGCCCTTGTCGGGCGGCCCATGTGGCCGCCCTGGGGCGCCCACGCGGGGGCGCCCCTACAGCCGACGGATCAGGGGATGCTGGCCCCGCCCGCGCAGCTCTGGATGGCACCCTTCTGAGAGCCGGAGATGACGCCGTCCTTCTTCAGGTCGTTGGTGAGGTGCGCGACGCAGCTCACGAACGCGCCGTGATTTCTGGCGCCCACCGCGCAGTCGTTGATCTGGTCGGAGATCCGGCAGCCGCTGGCAAACGTGGTGTTCGGCACGCCCGAGTTGCAGCCGTCGATGACAACCGTCGCGTTGCGCGAGGAGCCGATGCACTGGTCGCGGCCGTCGGGCACGCCGTCACCGTCGGAGAACCAGCCGATGTCGATCATCTCCTGGCGGGTCAGGTCGACGCCGTGAGTCAGGTCGGCGTTGATGGCGGGCTCCATCAGCAGGTTCGGGAAGGCGATCGGATCCCAGTGGGAGATGGACGAGCCGGCGACCACCGGGTTGGGCGCGTTGAGCAGCACCCGGCCCTGCGGGTCGGCGCCGGCGCGGATCGCGGTGTTGAGGCCAATGGTGACCTTGACCGTGCCGCTCCCGAGAGCGGTCTTGATCGCATTGCCGTCGGGCAGGGTGATCCGGACCGAGGGGATGGTGATGGTCGGGTCGACACCCGCCATGCCCGCCGGGGGCGAGCCGGGAGCGTTGTCGGCCACGAGCACGGCGATGGCGCCGGCGTTCTGCGCGTTCTTCACCTTGATGGCGAAGCCGCAGGTGCCGCGGTCGACCAGGGCGATCTTGCCGGCCACGGCGGCGGCGTTGGTGAGCGCCGAGCAGCCGTCGGTCGTCGACGGACCGGCGGCGTCCGCCGGATCGAGGGCCAGCACCACGTTGCCGGTCACGCCGGGAGCCGAGAGGGCGGGTCCGAAGGCGGCCGTGCCGACCCGGTAGGAGCCGAGGCTCGCCGGGGTGTTGACGGTGACCAGCGGCGTGCCGAATTGAAGCACGCTGGGAACGGCGGCGGTGACGTTGATGCCGTCCCACACCACCCGGTTGGTGTTGATGGCCGAGGCCGCGCGCTGGGCGTTGGAGGTCATCTGCGACCAGTGGAGGCCCGTCTGGGTGTCGAGGGTGTAGGTGGCGAAAATGTCCGTCAGGCCGAGCGGCTGCGCGCCGGACGACTCGGTGACGAAGTTGGCGAACCCGAGGCCATGGCCGAACTCGTGAAGCAGAACGGTCACGAGGTCGATCTGGGTGCCGTGGTTGGCGTCGAGGCCATAGTAGAAGCCGACGCCCGTCAAGCAGCCCGGTTTGCCGAGGTTCGCGTTGAAGAAGGCGACGATGTCGTCCGCGTCGGTGCCGTTCGCGCCCGGGGCCTGGTCCGCACCCGCGAGCTTGTTGGCCAGCGCGACGTGATACCAGGTGTTGTCGTACTCGCGGCCGGGGAAGTTGGCGAAGATCTGGATGGCGCCGGCGGCACCCAGGGTGGCCCCGGTCGCCGTGCAACTCAGGGGGTCGAAGCTGGCCTGAACGTAGATCGGCACCGCGCTGTCCAGGATCGAGCCCCAGACGTTGGCCGCGTACTGGAACGCGAGCAGGCGCTGCTGACCGATGGTGGTGCCGGGGTTGCCACCCACCGGAGCCGCGGGCGTGGGATCGTTGAAGCCCTCATTGGGACCGTCCGTGTTGACGATGACGATGTTGGCCGTGCCGAAGGCCGGCGCGTTGACGGCCAGCACGAGCGCCGCGATCACGAGGAAGGAGAAGAGCTTGGTCGTGGTCTTCATGGCTTACTTCTCCTCCATGGCCGGGGCGGGGAACTGGGCCGAGCCGGCCGCGGCGCCGTCGACGCAGATCTGGCCGGCGGAGCCGTTCGCGTTGAGGCCCACGAGCCAGACGTTCAGGTAGTCTGACGTCAGCACCATCGAGATCGTGCCATCCGCAAACTGCGTGAACTGCGGGGCGGCCTTGGCCGTGGACAGGCCCGCGAGAGCGCGGGACTCGGCGGCCGTGGGCTGGCGGATCTTTCCGGTCGCCGGATCGATGGCGACCTGGAGTCCATTCGGGGCTTTGGCGCCGCCGGCCATCGCGGGAGCCGCGGCGAGCCCGAGGGCGAACGCCACCGCGAGGCCCAAGGCGGCGATCCGAACGCCTCTCCTCTGCATTTTCGTCATGAAACTTCCTCCCTTAAAAGGGGTTGATCAATGCTCGCCCCAAATACACCTGGGGCTCCAGCCCAACAAACGGATCATGTGCCTGAGTGCAGGATCCCGAGTGAATCGGGACAGGTTGAAACCAAAGCTTCTTCGAGCTCCCCGAAACCTTTGACTAAAAAAACCGCTCCTGCAGTGCCCCGGCCTTTCGGTAAACTGGCAATCTCGGAGAGACCCTTGGTTTTGCGTCACCGCCTCGCGACGGTTTTGCCTTCCTCGTGCTTGGGAGAGACATAATCGGTCCTTGCATTATAGAAGTCAAGAGGAAAAGGAGATTATCTCAACTCCTCTTGTCGGCTTGAATCGGACATTTTGAATAACTGGTAAAGACACATCGAAATTCCCGCGGCTACTGTTCCCTTGTGCGAATCTGCGTCCTCGCGCCGGAGCGTGCGGTCTGGCGGCCGCCAAGAAGCTCCTCCTCGCAGGGCCCTGGAGACGTCGATTCCGCTGGGTCCCGGGCCCTCTGCTCAAGACGCTCAACTACCTGGGCGGCGCGCTGCCGTGCGTTTCCAGGCCGACAATGAGCATGGTGGTCCGGCGGCGGGGTCAGGCGGGGGT
>CAXTNS010000122.1:0-9516 GCA_964245465.1 uncultured Thermoanaerobaculia bacterium | reverse complement strand
ACCTTGTACCCCCGCTCCTCCATCGCCTTCTTCAGCTCCCGGATGTGCCCCTGGTTGCGGGTCTCCAGGGTGAGCTCCACCTGGGCCTCCCAGAAGCCGCCATGCATGAAGACGCGGTCGTGCTGGATGCGGATCACGTTGCCGCCGTGGCGGCCTATCACCGAAAGCAACTCGGACAGGGCGCCAGGCCGGTCGGGAACCTGCGTGCGGAACCGAACCAGGCGGTGATTCTCCGCCATGGAGCGGTCGATGATGTGCCCGAGGAGAGCGGTGTCGATGTTGGCGCCCGAGAGGAGCATGACCACCCGCCGCCCCTCCAGGCCGGGGATCTTCTTTCCGGCGACGGCGGCGAGGGTGACGGCGGCGGCCCCCTCGGTGACCGTCTTGCCGGTCTCGATCAGGCGGATGATGGCAGCACGGATCTCCTCTTCCGAGACGGTGACCACGTCGTCCACGTAGCGCCGGATGTACTCGAAGGTCCGCTCTCCGGGCCGCTTGACGGCGATGCCGTCCGCCACCGAACGGGCCGCCGGGCAGACGACGACGCGGCCTGCCCGGAAGCTCTCGGTCATGGCCGGCGCGGCCTCGGTCTGCACGCCGTAGACCTTGATGGAAGGCCGGATCTCCTTGACCGCTGTGGCGATACCGGAGATCAGACCACCTCCACCGATGGGAATGACGAGCGCTTCCGCTTCCGGCGTCTGTTGTAGAATTTCCAAACCGATCGTCCCCTGCCCCGCGATCACCTCGTCGTCCTCAAACGGGTGGACGAAGACGAGCCCTTCGGCGGCCTCCAGACGGCGCGCCTCGTCATAGGCCTCGTCGTAGATCTCACCGAACAGCTTCACCGTCCCGCCGAGCCGGCTCGTGTTCTCGATCTTGATCAGCGGCGTCGTCTTCGGCATGACGATGGTGGACGGCACTCTCGCCCGGGTGGCGCTGAACGCCACTCCCTGGCCATGGTTGCCCGCCGAGGCCGCGATGACGCCTTTCGAGCGCGGCAGGGCGCTGATCTTGTTGTAGGCGCCGCGTACCTTGAAGGAGCCCGTGAGCTGGAGGGTCTCGTACTTGAACCAGGCCTGAACGCCCAGCTCCTCGGAAAAGGTCCGGGACGGGAGGCATGGGGTCTCGACCACGACCTCGCGGATCCGGACGCGTGCCTGCTCGATGTCTTCAAGACCGATCAACGTGCCCGCCTCCTGGTATGGCCTCGGTATTGCCTCAAAAAAGGGGAAACCTCCCGCAGTCTAGCAGGAGGGCAGGGGCACGAAGTGAGGCAAGGGTTTCTACTGGAACTGGGGAACCGCCGCGGCGAAGCTGTCGGCCTCTTGCGGCAGGCTGGCGGCCTCGGCCGCGCTCGCCCGCTGGAGGAGCGCCGCGGCCATGCTGGAGCGGACCTGGCCTTCCAGAGTGCCATCGAGGTCGACGGCCTTCTGGAAAGCCGCGCGGGCCGCTTCCATATCGCCCTTCAGGGTCAGCAGGGTACCGAGCTGATCATAGGCCCGGGCCTGGCGGTCGGGCGAGGAAAACATCGGCAGTGCCATGCGGGTCACCTGGATCGCGGCATCCACCTGCCCCGCCCCGCTGTAGGCGCGCGCTACGCCCAAGAGGCAATCGGGACAGGAGCCACCCGCGAGCTCGCTCGCCCTTTCGAACTCGGCGGCCGCTTTGCGGAACTGCTTCTGCTGGACGAGGCTCTCGGCTCTCTGAAGGGCTATCGCGGCCTCGTCCTGGACGAACCCCTCCCCGGCCCACGCGGAGGAAACCGTCACGGTGAGAGCCAAGGTGGTCAGGATCGAAAAGGTACGAGAACGCGTGTTCATCAGCATCTCCTTCAGAGGTCTTATGCCTCGCTATGAAGAACGGCGGGCGGGGTTCGGTGCTCTTCTCGTCGTTCTTGCCTTTGACCCCGCCCGCCGACGATTTCCCTTATAGCAAGGCGCATGCCAACGGCCCGGGTAGAACCTTTCGCCTCCAGAGGCGTTACAGGGAGTGCAGCCCGAATCGCTGCGAGTCCGTTCCCCCAATTTCAGGAGATCTCAATGAACCGTTCCCTCCAACATTACCCACCTCGCCGGCTGTTCGCGAAGGCTCTAGCCCTGCTGGTCTTCTCGGTCGTCGTCAGCGCGGTTCCCGTCCTTGCCCAAACGGCCCAGACGGCGCCGCCCGCCTGGGTGGCGAAAAGCGACCAGAACACCCAGGCCGTGCTCGACCTCCTCGCCCGCCTGAGCCCGGAAGGTGCCGCCGATCTCGGGATCTCTGGCCTCGACGAGGAGATCTTCGACCTGACGCCGGGCTTCGAGAAGCGCGCCGAGGAGGCCACCCGCAACGTGCGGGCCCAGCTCGAAAAGCGCCTCGCGGCCGAGACCGATCCTCCCGTGCGGCAGGACCTCCAGATCCTGATCGACTCTCTGCGCGCCGACCTCAAGGGCTCGGAGATCACCCGCACGTACCAGATCCCCTATTTCAACCTCACCCAGATCGTCTTCGGCTCCATGCGCTCCCTGCTCGACGACCAGGTGGAGGCGTCCCGCCGGCCGGCGGCCCTCGTCCGGCTGAAGAAGTACACCGGGACCGCCCAGGGGTTCACTCCCCTCGCCACCCTGGCCGAGACCTACGTCCGCTCCCGCCTGAAGGAGCCGGGCCTGGTGGGACCGTTCAAGGACCAGGTGGAGCGCGACCTGGCCAACAACGCCACGCTCGTCAACGGGATCGAGGAGCTGTTCAAGAAGTACGGCGTCGCGGGGTATGAAGAGTCCTTCGCCAGGCTCAAGACTCAGCTCGCGGCCTACGACGGCTTCGTGCGCAAGGAGATCCTCCCCCGCGCCCGCACCGACTTCCGGCTGCCGCCGAAGATCTACGCCTACAGCCTCGAACAGGTGGGGGTCGACATGCCGGTCGAAGAGCTGGTGAGCCGCGCCGAGGTGGCCTTCAAGGAGATCCAGAGCGAGATGGAGACCCTGGCTCCTCTGGTCGCCAAGGAAAAGGGGATTCAGGCCACGGGGTACCGGGAAGTGCTGCGCGAGCTCAAGAAGAAGCAGATCACGGGCGACGCCATCCTCCCCTTCTACGAGGGGCGCATCAAGGCTCTCGAAGAGATCATCCGCCGCGAGAAGATCGTCACCCTTCCCGACCGGCCCATGAAGTTCCGCCTGGCGAGCGAGGCCGAGAGCGTGCGCATCCCCGCCCCGAACATGCAGCCGCCACGGCTCATCGGCAACACGGGCGAGATGGGCGAGTTCGTGCTGCCCTTGCGGATTCCAGGCACCCCGGGGCAGCAGAACCTGGTGCTCGACGACTTCACCTACGACGCCTTCCCCTGGCCGCTGACGGCCCACGAGGGGCGTCCGGGCCACGAGCTGCAGTTCGCCTCCCTGGTCGAGAAGGGGGTCTCCAAGGCCCGCGCCATCTTTGCCTTCAACAGCGTCAACGTCGAAGGCTGGGGCCTCTACGCGGAAGCCGAGGTCAAGCCCTACCTGCCGCTCGACGGCCAGCTCGCCGCCCTCCAGAGCCGCCTGGCGCGGGCCGCCCGGGCCATCCTGGACCCTGGCCTCCAGAGCGGCAGGATCACTCGTGAGGAGGCCCAGCGCGTGCTGCGCGAGGACGTCGGCCTCTCCGAAGGCATGGCCCGCCAGGAGGTGGAGCGCTACACGTTCCGCAGCCCCGGCCAGGCGACAGCCTACTTCTGCGGCTACACCCGCCTGATGGAGCTGCGGGCCGAGGTGGAGCGCGTCCTGGGGCCGAAGTTCGACCGCCGGGCTTACCACGACTTCCTGCTCGCCCAGGGGATCCTGCCGCCCTCGCTCCTGCGCAAGGCGGTGTTCGAGGAGTTCATCCCGCGGCAGAAGGGTTGAGTGGCACCATATTTGCTTTATAACGTATAAGGGCCGTGCGACGTTCTGCCCGGCCCCTCTTGTCGACATTTCAGTCAGACATCAAGGAGGCCCAACAATGAGCAAGAGAAACACCACGATCGCGACCGCTTTCTGCGCCGGCATGCTGGCGCTCACCCCGGTCTTCGCGCAGAACCAGGGTTCCACCGCCGGCTCCGCCACGGCCGGCTCGCCGCGCAATACCATGAGCGACGAGACCCAGAAAATGGACAAGATGGGCTCGGGGAAGCTCAGCTCCCAGGACCGCCAGTTCATGATGAAGGCCGCCGAGGGCGGCATGATGGAGGTCGAGCTCGGGCGCCTCGCGACCCAGAAGGGCTCCAGCGCGAACGTCAAGAGCTACGGCCAGCGCATGGTGGACGATCACGGCAAGGCCAACAGCGAGTTGAAGTCGATCGCCAGCCAGAAGGGCGTCACTCTGCCGACCGCCCTGCCCGCGGACAAGAAGAAGGACATGGACAAGATGGCCGCGCTCTCGGGAGCCGAGTTCGACAAGATGTACATGAGCCACATGCTCAAGGACCACGATAAGACCATCACGGAGTTCGAGAAGCAGGCCTCGGGTGGCAGCGACTCCGCCGTCAAGGGCTTCGCCCAGCAGACCCTGCCCACTCTGCGCGAGCACATGACGCTGACCAAGAGTGTCGCGACCAAGGTCGGCGCCAGCATGGACGACCACGGCATGCACGGCGGACACTGAGAATCCGCTCCTCCGATCCCTCCTCTCCCACCGGAGAGGGGGGTGCTATTACAACCCCGCCATGACCGACGGCACCCTGGATCGGCTCCCTCACACGCGCGAGGCGATCGAGGCCAGCATTCGCGAAGGGCTCCATCTCGGGGCTCAGATCTACGTCTCGATGAGGGGTGAGGCGGTGGCGGACGCGGCCCTGGGCGAGAACCGTCCCGGCGAGCCGCTCACGCGGAGCCACCTGATGCTGTGGCTCTCCTCCACCAAGCCGGTGACGGCGGTCGCCCTGGCCCAGCTCTGGGAACGGGGGCTGCTGGAGCTGGACGACCCGGTCGCCCTGCACGTCCCCGAGTTCGCGGCCAACGGCAAGGAGGGGATCACCCTCCGCCATCTCCTCACCCACACGGGAGGCATTCGGATGCTCGACACGGGCTGGCCCCAGCGCTCGTGGGAGGAGATCGTGGCGAAGATCTGTGCCATGAAGCCCGAGCCCCGCTGGGCACCGGGGAAGAAGGCCGGCTATCACCAGGCGTCGAGCTGGTTCATCCTTGGCGAGGTCATCCGGCGCCTGTCCGGCCATCCCTTCCCGGACTGCGTCCGAGGGGAGATCTTCGAGCCGCTCGGGATGATGGACTCCTGGATCGGCATGCCGCCGGAACGCTACCGGGCCTACCAGGAGAGCGGCCGGATCGGGGTCCTATGGAACACCGAAGAGGCGGAACCCAAGCCCCACGACTGGGGCACAGAGGAGCGTTGCGTCAACCCCAGTCCGGGCGGCAACGGCTACGGCCCGATACGCGAGTTGGGGCGGTTCTACGAGATGCTGCTCGGCCGGGGCGTCTGGCAGGGGCGGCGCATCCTCCTGCCGCAGACGGTCGAGGCCTTCACGTCTCCCAGCCGGGTGGGCATGACCGATGTCACCTTCAAGCACGTTCTCGACTGGGGGCTCGGCTTCATCATCAACTCCGTTCAGTACGGCGCGGAGACCGTGCCCTACGGCTACGGCCATCACGCCTCCCCCCGCACCTTCGGCCACAGCGGGTACCGCTCTTCGGCGGGATTCGGCGATCCCGTGCAAGGCCTTGCCGTGGCTCTGGCCTTCAACGGCACGCCGGGCGACGAGGCCCACGAGCGGCGGATCCGGGCGGTCCTGGACGGTGTCTATGAAGACCTGGAGATCGCCCTGGCTACCGGGTAAGAAAAAACGAGAGGCCCTGCCAGATCCACCACAGCCCGACCAGGCGGAACACCCACAGCAGGTTCCGCACGCCGAGCAGGAAGAAGTTGTGGACCGGGAAGGGGACGCTGAGAGGAGAGCGCTCACGGGCAGCGAGATAGCCGAAGGCCGCCACGTTCACCGTGATGCCGACGATCAGCTTGAACGACTGCGTGACCGAGTTGATGGGCGCGGGTCGGCCCGCCGCGTCCATCGCGAGGGCGCAAAGCAGGTACAGGAGAGGGAGGAAGATGCCCAGGCGCAACGGCCAGCGCCAAGCGTGTAGAAAGGTGAAAAACTTCGCCGCCGGCTTCCGGTGCTCCGGGCAGCAGCGGGCCTGGATCGCCTCACCGCCGGTCCGCAGCTCCAGCGTGGAGTCCTCCGGTCCCTGGGCGCCCCGGGCGGGTACCCGGTTGCACCAGACGCATTTGAGGGGCAGAACCCGGGCCATGTACGGCCGGGCCAGGAACCGGTGCCCGATCATCAGCACCACCCCGGCCGCGAGGCTCACCCCCACCGGCTCCGGGTGCCGCACGTAGAGGAACAGCACCAGGGGGATGAAGAGGAAGAGCAGGATGCCCGTCCCGTAGACGAGGATTCTGTTGGGAGAGGCGGACATGGGGCGTGCTGATTATGCCACGCGTCCGCCCCCTTCCCTCAGGCCTGCCGGCAGATTCCCAGGTACCCCGGGTTCGTGTACCCCGGAAACACCTCCGCCACCCTCGCGTTCGCCAGCCGCCGCTCCAGCACCTCGCCAAGAACCGCGCGGAAGTCCGTGGTCACGGCCAGGTCCCCCGGATCGGAGAGGACCTCCGGAGCCAGGCCCGGCCAGCGGCCGTAGACCCTGCCGCCGTTGACACCGCCGCCCATCAGGAACATGAAGCTGGCATTGCCGTGGTCGGTGCCGCCGGAGGCGTTCTCCTCGATGCGCCGGCCGAACTCCGTCATGGTCACCACGGTGATGCGGCCCATGCGGTCGTGGAGGTCGGTGTAGAAGGCCTGGAGGCCGGCGGCGAGGTCCGCCATGAGGTTGGCCATCTCACCCTCCGCTCCCCCTTCGCCCTCGTGGGTGTCCCAGCCGCCCACGTCCACGCAGGCCACCTCCAGCCCCAGGTCCGCCTTGAGGATCTGGCCGACCTGCTTCAAGGCCGAGCCGAGGTCCGAGTCCGGGTACTCGGCGCCGTTGGCGGGCTCGTACTGCGTGGGGTTCACGGCGGCCAGCCGCTCCAGGGCGCCGAAGGTCTGCTGGGCCTGGACGTCGAGGAAGCCCGTGCCCGAGTAGAGCGAGGCGAGGGTCGTCTGGAAGCGGGCGAGCTGGTCCTCGAAGCCCTGGAGATGGAAGTCGGCAATGGAGGCGAGCGCCGTGGCCGGCACTGGCCCGCGCAGCGACGCCTGGACCAGGTCGCCGAAGCCGATGGCGCGGAAGGGCGAGCTGTTCGTGGGATCGACGCTCGCCAGGTGCCGCCCGAGCCAGCCGGTGAGGATCCGCCGCTCGCCCGGGGTGCCGCGCTCCATGCCATCCATGGCGTCGAAGTGCGAGTGGTTGTTGAAGGGTGAGCCCACGGCGTGGACGGCGGCGAGCGCGCCGTCGTCCCACACCTCTTTCAGGGGCGCGAGTGCCGGGTGGAGGCCGAAAAAGCCGTCGAGGTCCACCACCCGTCCGGCACCCCGGCCCGGCTCGCGGATGGCCAGGGTGGGCCGGTTCCGGTAGTAGAACGTGTCGCCGTGGGGCACCACGACGTTGACGCCGTCGGCGCCACCGCGCAGGAAGATGCAGACCAGCGTGTCCCGCTGGGCGGAGATCCGGTCTGGGGCGGCGAAGGCCATCCGGGGGAACCAGTGCGGCAGGGTCGCGGCGCCCAAGGCGCCCAGGAAACCGCGTCGAGTCAGTTTGGGCATGTCCGTTCTACCTTTCAGCGCCACTGGAAGTAGGGCGAGCCGAGGATCAGGGCGATCAGGCCCGGCGCCTGCTGGTTCTGGTACCAGCCCGGGACCCGCGCGCTGGCGGGCCGGCCCTGGCCGGCGTAGTCGAGGAGACGGGCGCGGTCCGGCTCGTCCAGGCCGCGCTGCAGGAGAAGCGATGTCATGCCGTCGACGAACTGCGCCAGGGTCTTGGCGCCGATCCTGGACACGATCCCGCGGATGGGCACCTGCACGCCGTCGAACCAGTTGAGTGTGAGGGCCGAGGCCAGGTTCCACCGGTTGAGCAGGCCGTTGGTGTTGGCCCAGGCGGCGCCCACGTCCGGGTAGCCGTTGGGCGGCTCCCACTCGAAAGGCACCTGGCCCAGGGGATAAAGGGAGTAGATGAGCTGGTCGAGCCCGTCCCCCATCACCTGGACACCCAGGTTGCGAAGAGCGGAGACCAGGAATTCGTAGGGGCGCTTGAGCTTCTGCTCGGAGGAGACGAAGAACTCGTCCGAGGTCAGGATCGCGCGCAGCACGGTCCGGACGTCTCCTCCCGACGAAGTGAAAGCCGCCGCGGCCCGGTCCACCAGAGCGGCCGGAGGCACGTCGGCCACGAACCGGCGGCAGAGCTTGGTGCTGATGAAGCGGGTACAGGAAGGGTGCCGCGCCAGGTTCTCCAGCACCCGGCGGCCGTCGAGCATTCCCGGGTCGCTGCCCGTGATGGGGATGCCCAGGGGGTGCTTCGGCCCGAAGTCGTGCGAACCGGCGTCGAAGAAGAGCTCGCCGTCCGTTCCCTCCTCCCGGTAGTCGATGGTCCAGCCCGTGAAGCAGCGGGCCACCTCGCGCACGTCCTCCTGGGTGTAGCCGGCGTCCACGCCGAGCGTGTGCAGCTCCATCAGCTCGCGGGCGTAGTTCTCGTTCGGGCCGTCGGCGACGTTGGCGTAGTTGTCCAGGTAGTAAAGCATGGCCGGGCTGCGCGCCGAATTGAGGAGCAGGTCCCGGAAGCGGCCGAAGGCGTTCTTGCGCACCACCTCGCGGTCGTCCACCGTCTTGAGCGTCGCCACGTCGTCCTTGAAGTGGTAGACGCTGAAGTGGTTGGACCAGAATTCGACCATCACCTCGTAGAGCTGCCGCTTGCTGTGGACGGCCCGGTACAGGGTAGCCCTCTTGAGCTCCATGGCCACGCTGTAGCCGCCGTCCTCCTGCTCCTCGGCGATGTCGAAAAGCTCCTGGGCGGACATCCCGAGCGTGGGGAACAGCTCCGCCACCCGGGCCTCCACGGCGGAGTCGTCGATCCGTTCCGGGTGGAGCTGCTCGTCCAGCCAGGCTTCGGCGCCCATCCGCCGGGCGCGCTCGAGCTCGCCCGGCGCCACACCGAACGTCGCGCGGTGGAGCAGGTGCGCCACCCGATCGTTCGAGCGGCTGAAGGGCGCGGTGAGCGCCACCAGCTCCTTCATGGGCAGGAGCCGGGGCCCCGGACCTCCAGCCGCCAGCCCCGCGGTAGACCCCACGACGGGGCCCATGGCTCCGAGAGCCGCGGCCGCGGCTCCTCCCTTCAAAACTCCCCTGCGAGTCAGTGCTTCGCTGCTCATGGCGATCCTCTCCTTGGATCTATGAATCGCCATTTCAGCATTTTTCCGGCAGTACTGCTGTGAAGTGCTCCACACCTCCTGCTCTGGCTCGCGGCTTGCAAATACGGAACTTCGTCCGCGTTTCTTGCTTTAGGAGGGTATAGCCATTTCCGAATTGAGAGCTGTCTTTCGCGGCGGCAGGGAGAGGAGTGGAAATTCAGTCGTGTCCCAGTTATTGGG
>CAXTNS010000121.1:11486-13234 GCA_964245465.1 uncultured Thermoanaerobaculia bacterium | reverse complement strand
CCGTCGATGGGCCGGCCAAGGGTGATCCCGCGCTGCCACGGGGGCACGGTGCCGGCGCTGGTCACTACCGTCGCCTCCGCCGGACCGTAGTGGTTGATCAGAGTGAAACCGCATCCCGGCTCCGAGTGGAGGACAAGGCGGTCGCCTCCCACCAGCAGCCGGCGCAAGGTCGGAATCCGTGGTCCCCCACCGGCCAAGAGCGCTTCGGCCAGCGGGGTGGGAAGGAAGGTGACGGTGACCCCGCGCTTGGCCATCCAGGCGGCCAGCCGCGGCGGATCCAGCCGCAGCTCTTCCGCCGGCAGATGGAGGGTCGCTCCGGAAGCCAGGCAGGACCAGATCTCCCACACCGAAGCGTCGAAACCGAGGCTCGCCACCTGGGTGCGATGGTCTCCCGGACCCGTGCCGTGCGCACGCAGGTCCCAGCGCACCAGGTTGAGCAGTCCGCGATGCGGGATCTGCACTCCCTTGGGCCGTCCCGTCGAGCCGGAGGTGTAGAGCACGTAGGCGAGATGCTCGGGCTCCACCGCCAAAGCCGGCAGCGGCGAGCCGAGAGCGATCTCCTCCCGGTCGCGGTCCAGGCAGACGATCCGCGCCTCTGTCCCAGGCAGCCGATCGATCAGCGCCTCCTGGGTCAGCACCACCGGAGCCGCGGTCTCTTCGAGCATAAAGGCGAGGCGCTCGGCGGGATGGGCGGGATCGAGGGAGAGGTAGGCCGCTCCGGCCTTCAGGATGCCCAACTGGGCCACCAGCATCTCCGCCGAGCGCTCCATCAGCACGGCCACGATGGACTCCGGTCCCACTCCCAGACTCCGCAGGAAGCCGGCCAGCCGGCTGGAGCGCTCGCCGAGTGCGCCATAGGTCAGCATGCGGCCCTCCACGTCCACCGCCGCTCCGGCGTCCGGCTGTTCGCGGCACCAGCGATCCACCAGGAACGTCACGGGGCCCTCCCAACTCTCCTCCTCGCCCGTGTCATTCCACTCTGTGAGCACCTGGTGGCGCTCGCCGGAGGAGAGCAGAGGCAGCTCCGCAACCCGCAGCCCCGGGTTGGAGGTGGCCGCCCCCAGCAGCCGCTCGAAGCATGCGATCAGCCGGTCCACGGTCGCGGCGTCATAGAGGGCGGTGGCGTATTCGACCGCTCCCTCCAAGGCGCCGCCGAACTCCGCGAGGTTGACCGTCAGATCGAACTTCGCCGTCGTTCCGGCGACCGGGACCGGCCGCAGGCGCAGGTCCTGGATCTCCAGCTTTCCGAAAGGCGCGTTCTGCAGCGCGAGCACCACCTGGAACAGGGGTGCGTGGGCGAGGCTGCGCTCCGGCGCCAGCTCCTCGATGAGCTTCTCGAACGGCACGTCCTGGTGCAGCCAGGCGGCGAGCGTGGTCTCGCGCACCCGGCCAAGGAGCTCGCGAAACGTGGGTGTGCCCGCCAAGTCTCCACGCAGAGCCAGCGTGTTGACGAAGAATCCGACCAGTTCTTCGGTTTCGACCCGGTTGCGCCCGGCCACGGGGGAACCCACCGCAAAGTCGTCCTGCCCGCTGTGGCGCGCCAGCAGAGCCTGGAAACCGGCGAGGAGAACCATGAAGAGCGTCGCTCCCTCGCGCCGTCCCAGGGCCTCGGCCTGCCGGACGAGGGCGGCCGGCAGGCGCGCCGGCCGGGTGGCTCCGCGGTGGCTCAACACCGCGGGCCGGGGGCGGTCGGTGGGCAGCTCCAACAGCAGCGGCAGTCCGGCGAGTTGCCGCCGCCAGAAGGCGAC
>CAXTNS010000121.1:0-11476 GCA_964245465.1 uncultured Thermoanaerobaculia bacterium | reverse complement strand
GCTCTAGGACCTCGCCGTGCAGCCAGGAGCGTTCCCAGACCGAGAAATCCGCGTACTGCACCGGCAGCTCCGGTAGGGGCGAGGGCCGGTCCGCGGCGAAGGCCGGATAGAGCGCAGCGACCTCACGCACCAGGATGCCCATGGACCAGCCGTCGCTCGCGACGTGGTGCAGTGTGAGCGCGACGACATGGTCCTCCGCCGCCAAGCGCAGCAGCACGCCGCGCAGCATCGGATCGCGGGCGAGATCGAACGGCCGGCCGGCCTCTTCCACGGCCAAGGCGAGAGCCGCCGACTCGCGTCCAGGCTCCGGCAGATCCAACAGGTCCACCAGCGGCAGGACGAAGGGGGCCGGCGGTTGGATCACCTGCACCGGCGTGCCCTGCGGCGCGGCGAAGACGGTGCGTAACGCCTCGTGGCGGCGCACGATCTCGCCGAGGCAGCGGGCCAGCACCGCGGCATCGAGCGGACCTTCGACGCGCAACGCCGCCGCGATGTTGTACAGCGGGCTGTCCGGTGCGAGCCGGTCGATGAACCAGAGCCTCTGCTGGGCGAAAGACAGGAGCAAGGCCTCGTCACGCGGCACCGGCAGGAGAGGTGGAACGGGCGGGACCGTGCCCGTCCGGCGCGCCGCCTCGATCCGGGCGGCAAGGTCCGTGAGCAGCGGAGACTCGAAGATGTCGTGGAGCGGGATCTCGACCCCGAAGGCCTGGCGCAGGCGCGAAGTCACCTGCGTCGCCAGCAAGGAGTGTCCGCCCAGGTCGAAGAAGTGATCGGCCGCCCCGACCCGTTCGAGCCCGATGAGGTCGGCCCAGATGCCGGCGAGGACCTCTTCGACCGGTGTGCGCGGCGCCAGATAATTCTTGCTTCCGGGCTGCTCAGGAGCCGCTTCCGGGGCCGGCAAGGCCTTGCGGTCCACCTTGCCGTTGACCGTGAGGGGCAACACCGCGAGCGTCACGAAGGCGGCCGGTACCATGTAGTCCGGCAACCTCTCGCGCAGCGACTGGCGTATCTCCGCGACCGCGACGTCGCCGACCACATAGGCGACCAGCCGCCGCTCGGATCGATCCTCTCGCACCAGCACCACGGCTTGGTGAACCCCGGGCAGCGCCGCCAACGCGGCCTCGATCTCTCCCAGCTCGATGCGGAAGCCTCGGATCTTCACCTGGTGATCCAGCCGGCCGAGGTATTCCACGTCGCCATTGGGGAGGAAACGTCCCAGGTCACCCGACCGGTAGAGCCGCTCTCCCGGCCGGCCGCCGGCCGCGTCTGGAATGAAGCGCTCTGCGGTCAGCTCCGGCCGGCCCAGATAGCCCCGGGCCAGACCTGCGCCACCCACCACCAACTCGCCCGGCACGCCGATTGGGGCCGGCATCAGGCTCCGGTCCATCACGGCCAGAGACAGGTCAGCGATGGGCATGCCGATGACGCTGCGGCGCTCGCCCCGGGCGTCTGCCGCCGAGAGTGGCCGGTAGGTGACATGGACCGTCGTCTCGGTGATCCCGTACATGTTGACCAGCCGCGGCCGCGTGTCGCCATGGCGCACGAACCACGGCTCCAGGCGGGCCGGGTCGAGAGCCTCGCCACCGAAGATCACCAACCGCAATGCCGTTGCCCGGGTGTCGCGCTGCGCCTCCGCCTGCGCCAGTTGGGCGAAAGCCGAGGGGGTCTGGTTGAGCACCGTGACCCGTTCGCGACCCAACAGATCCAGGAACAGTTCGGGTGAGCGGCTCACGTCCCAGGGCACGATCACCAAGCGGCCCCCATAGAGCAAGGCTCCCCAGATCTCCCAGACCGAAAAGTCGAAGGCATACGAGTGGAACAGCGTCCAGACGTCCCGCTCGTCAAACCCGAACCAGGCCTCGGTGGCGGCGAACAGCCGGGCGACGTTGCCGTGGGTGATCAGAGCGCCCTTGGGCTTACCTGTGGAGCCTGAGGTGTAGATCACGTAGGCCAGGCTCGATGCGTCGCCCAGAGGCTCCAGATCGCCGGCCGGGAGACTCTCCAGCAACTCGAGAACCCAGGCCTCGACCACGATCCGGATGTCGGCGTCCTCCACGACGAAGGCCAGCCGCTCCCGCGGCCAGTCCGGATCGAGCGGCACATAGGCGGCCCCGGCCTTGAGGACGCCCAGGATGCCCACCACCAGGTCCACCGAACGGTCCAGACGCAGACCGACGCGGTTCTCGAGGCCTGCTCCTTGCCCGCGCAGCCAGCGGGCCAGTTGATTGGACCGGCGGTGCAGCTCGCCGTAGGTGAGAGTCACCTCACCGCAGGTGAGAGCCGGGGCCTCGGGGGCCAACCGGGCTCGCGCCGCGAAACGGCTGTGGAGCGTCGAGAGTGCCAAGGTCGGGGCATACTCCTCCCGGATCCCGCCCCACTCCAGGACCTGGCGCCGCTCCGCCACACCGAGCAGCGGCAGCTCCGCGGCCCGCAGATCCGGTCCCGCCACCGCCGCCGCCAGCAGCCGCTCGAAGCCCGCGAACAGCCGGCCGATGGTCGCGGCGTCGAACAGATCAGTGGCGTGCTCGACGAACCCGGCGAGCCCGCCGCCGCGCTCCTCAAGGTTGACCGTGAGATCGAACTTCGCCCCCGTCGCGATCACCGCTTCCACGCTCAACGGCCGCAGGCGCAGGTTCTCGATCTCCAGGCTTTCGACGGGAGCGTTCTGCAGGACGAGCACCACCTGGAACAGGGGTGCGTGGGCGAGGCTCCGTTCTGGGGCCAGCTCCTCGATCAGTTTTTCGAACGGCACGTCTTGATGGAGATAAGCGGCCAACGCGGTCTCGCGCACCCGGCCGAGAAGCTCGCGGAACGTGGGTGTCCCCGCCAGGTCTCCCCGCAGGACCAACGTGTTGACGAAGAACCCGATCAGTCCTTCGGTCTCGACCCGGTTGCGTCCGGCCACGGGTGAGCCCACCGCGAGATCGTCCTGCCCGCTGTAGCGTGCGAGAAGGGACTGGAAGCCGGCCAGGAGCACCATGAAGAGGGTCGCTCCCTCGCGCCGGGCGAGCGCCTCCAACTGCCGAATGAGCTCGGCCGGAAGTCGTACCGGCCGCGCCGCGCCACGGAAGCTCTGTGCCGCGGGGCGCGGGTGGTCGGTGGGCAGCTCCAGGAGCGGCGGCAGCCCGGCGAGTTGCTGCCGCCAGAAGGCGATCTCCTGGTCAAGGACCTCGCCGTGCAGCCAGGAGCGTTGCCAGAGCGCGAAATCCGCGTACTGTACCGGCAGCTCGAGCAAGGGCGAGGGCCGGCGCGCGGCGAAGGTTGGATAAAGCGCCGCGACCTCGCGCACCAGGATGCCCATGGACCAGCCGTCGCTCGCGACGTGGTGCACGGTGAGCGCGACGGCATGGTCTTCCGCCGCCAGGCGCAGCAGCATGCCGCGCAGCAAGGGACCGCGCGCGAGATCGAACGGGCGGCCGGCCTCTGCCGCGGCGAGGGTCCGCGCCAGATCCTCGCGCGTGCTCTCCGGCAGCGCCGACAGATCCACCACCGGCAGCTCGACAGGGGCCGGCGGCTGGACCACCTGCACCGGCGAGCCCTGCGGCGCGGCGAAGACCGTGCGCAGCGCTTCGTGGCGGCGCCCGATCTCGCCGAGGCAGCGCGCCAGCACCGCGGCGTCGAGCGGACCTTCGACGCGCAGCGCCGCCGCGATGTTGTACAGCGGGCTGCCCGGCTCGAGTTGATCGATAAACCAGAGCCGCTCCTGGGCGAACGACAAGGGCAAGCTCCCTTCACGCGGCACCGGCAGCAGAGGCGGAGTAGGCGGGACCGTGCCAGTCCGGCGCGCCGCCTCGACCCGGGCGGCGAGGTCCGCCAACCTGGGGGCCTCGAAGAGATCGCGCAACGGCAGCTCGACGCCGAAGACCTCGCGCAGGCGCGACATCACCTGCGTCGCCAACAAGGAATGGCCGCCCAAGTCGAAGAAGTGGCTGTCCGCCCCCACCCGTTCGAGACCGAGGAGGTCGGCCCAGATGCCGGCGAGAACCTCTTCGGCCGGCGTGCGCGGCGCCAGATGAACCTCCTCGCCGCCAGGCTGCTCCAGAGCCAGCAGGGCCTTGCGATCCACCTTGCCGTTGGACGTGAGAGGCAAGGCTTCGAGGATCACGAAGGCGGCCGGCACCATATAGTCTGGCAGCCGCTCACGTAACACCGCCCGCAGCTCCGCGGCTGCGGCGTCTCCCACCACGTAGGCGACCAGCCGCCGGTCTCCGGATTCCTCTCGCACCAACACTACCTCCTGCTGGACTCCGGGCAGCGCCGCCAGCGCCGCCTCAATTTCTCCCAGCTCGATGCGGAAGCCGCGGATCTTCACCTGGTGATCCACCCGGCCGAGGTATTCCACCTCGCCACCGGGCAGGAAACGTCCCAAGTCGCCCGACCGGTAGAGCCGCGCTCCCGGCCGGCCTCCGGACGGGTCCGGAATGAAGCGTTCCGCGGTCAGCTCGGGACGGCCCAGATAGCCCCGGGCCAACCCCGCTCCACCCACTACCAGCTCGCCCGGCACGCCGATGGGGGCCGGCAGCAGGCTCCGGTCCGTCACGGCCAGGGACAGGTCGGCAATGGGCACGCCGATGACGCTGCAGTGCCCGCCCCGAGCGTCTGCCGCGGACAGCGGCCGGTACGTGACGTGGACCGTCGTCTCGGTGATCCCGTACATGTTGACCAGCCGCGGCTGCGCATCGCCATGCCGTGCGAACCAAGGCTCCAAGCTGGCCGGATCGAGGGCCTCGCCGCCGAAGATCACCAGCCGCAATGTCGGCGATAGCGTGTCCACGCCGCCGCGCTCTGCGTCCGCCTGCGCGAGCTGGGCGAAGGCCGAGGGAGTCTGGTTGAGCACCGTGACCCGTTCGCGGACCAGCAGATCCAGGAACAGCTCAGGCGAGCGGCTGACCTCCCAAGGCACGACCACCAGCCGGCCGCCATAGAGCAGGGCTCCCCAGATCTCCCAGACCGAGAAGTCGAAGGCGTACGAGTGGAACAGCGTCCACACGTCCCGCTCGCCGAACCCGAACCAGCCCTTGGTGGCGTCGAAGAGCCGCGTGACGTTGGCGTGGGTGATCAGGGTACCCTTGGGACGGCCGGTGGAGCCCGACGTGTAGATCACGTAGGCCAGGCTCGACGCGTCGCCCAGAGGCTCGAGATCGCCGGAGGGGACGTTCTCCAGCCGCTCGAGCTCCTCCGGCCCCACGACGATCCGGATGTCTGCGTCCTCCACGACGAAGGCCAGCCGCTCCCGCGGCGAGCCCAGATCGAGCGGCACGTAGGCGGCCCCGGCCTTGAGCACACCCAGGATGCCCACCACCAGGTCCACCGAACGGTCCAGGTACAGACCGACACGGCTCTCCAGGCCGGCGCCCTGCCGGCGCAGCCAGTGGGCCAGTTGATTGGACCGTCGGTGCAACTCGCCGTAAGTCACCGTCAGGTCACCGCAGGTGAGAGCCGGGACTTCGGGGGATAGCCGGGCTCGCTCTGCGAAACGGCTTGGGAGCGTCGAAGCCGCGGCATACTCCTCCCGGATGCTTCCCCACTCCAGGATCTGGCGCCGCTCCAACGCGCTGAGCAGCGGCAGTTCCAGAGCCCGCAGATCCGGCCCGGCCACCGCCGCCGCCAGCAGCCGCTCGAAGCCTGCGAGCAGCCGGTCGATGGTCGTGGCGTCGTAGAGGTCGGTGGCGTGCTCGACCGTACCGACGAGTCCGCCGTCGCGCTCCTCCAGGGTGAGCGTGAGATCGAACTTCGCCGTCGTCGCTTCCAGGCTCACCGGCCGCAGGCGCAGGTTCTCGATCTCCAGGCTTGCGACGGGAGCGTTCTGCAGGACGAGCACCACCTGGAACAGGGGTGCGTAGGCGAGGCTCCTCTCCGGAGCCAGCTCCTCGACCAGTTTTTCGAACGGTACGTCCTGATGCCGGTAAGCGGCCAGCGCCGTCTCGCGCACCCGGTCGAGCAACTCGCGGAACGTGGGTGTGGCCGCCAAGTCTCCCCGGAGGACCAGCGTGTTGGCAAAGAATCCGATCAATCCCTCGGTCTCCACCCGGTTGCGTCCGGCCACGGGTGAGCCCACCGCGAGATCGTTCTGTCCGCTGTAGCGCGCGAGAAGGGCCTGGAAGCCGGCCAGGAGCACCATGAAAAGGGTCGCTCCAACGTGTCCGGCCAGAGCCTCCACCTGCCGGGTGAGCCCGGCCGGCAGCCGCACCGGCCGGGTAGCGCCGCGGTGGCTCCGCACCGCGGGCCGGGGACGGTCGGTGGGCAGCTCCAGGAACGGCGGCAGGCCGGCGAGTTGCTGCCGCCAGAAGGCGATCTCCTGTTCCAGAGCCTCGCCCCGTAGCCAGGAGCGCTGCCAGACCGCGAAATCCGCGTACTGCACCGGCAGCTCGGGCAGGCGCGACGGCCTGCCAACGGCGAAGGCCGGATAGAGCGCCGCGACCTCACGCACCAGGACGCCGATGGACCAGCCGTCGCTGGCGATATGGTGCAGGGCCAGGGCAATGGCGTGGTCTCCCTCGGCGAGGCGCACCAGCAGGGCCCGTAGCAAGGGACCGCGGGCGAGGTTGAACGGCCGACCGGCCTCCGCCGCGGCGAGGGCAGGAACCAGATCCTCGCGCGCGCTCTCCGGCAGCGCCGACAGGTCCACCACGGAGAGCCGGAAGGGCTCGGCCGGCCGGACCACCTGCACCGGGGAGCCGGCCCGCGCGGCGAAGACCGTGCGCAACGCTTCGTGCCGCCGCACGATCTCGCCGAGAGTGAGCACCAGCACGCCGGAGTCGAGCGGCCCTTCGACGCGCAGCGCCGCCGCCACGTTGTAAAGCGGGCTTCCCGGTTCGAGCTGATCAATGAACCAGAGCCGCTCCTGGGCGAACGACAGGGGCAGGGCCCTGTCGCGCGGCACCGGCAGGAGAGGCGGAGCGGATGCAAGCGTGCCGGACCGCCGCGCCGCCTCGACCCAGGCGGCGAGGTCCGCCAACCTGGGGGTCTCGAAGAGATCGCGCAACGACAGCTCGACGCCCAAGTCGGCGCGCAGGCGCGACATCACCCGGATAGCGAGGAGCGAATGGCCGCCCAGGTCGAAGAAGTGGCTGTCCGTCCCGACCCGTTCGAGCCCCAGGAGCTCGGCCCAGATGCCCGCGAGGATCTCCTCGACCGTCGTGCGCGGCGCCAAGTGATCTTCCTCGTAAGCCTCCCCGCCGCCGCTCCACCCGGGAGCCGGCAGGGCTTTGCGGTCCACCTTGCCGTTGGGGGTGAAGGGGAACGCGGCGAGAGTCACGAAGGCAGCCGGCACCATGTAATCCGGCAGCCGCTCGCGTAACGATTCGCGCAGCGCTTCGGCCGTGGCGTCTCCGGTCACGTAGGCGACCAGCCGCCGGTCACCTGGCCGGTCTTCGCGCGCCAGCACGACCGCCTCCCAGACCCCGGGCGACGCCGCCAGCGCCGTTTCGATCTCTCCCAGCTCGACACGGAAGCCGCGCAGCTTCACCTGGTGGTCCAGCCGACCGCGGAAGTCGAGGGTGCCGTCGGCCCGCCAGCGCACGCGGTCGCCGGTGCGGTAGAGGCGCTCCCCCGGCAACCCGAAGGGGTCCGGCACGAAGCGCTCGGCGGTGAGGTCCGGCCGATCCAGGTAGCCGCGCGCCAGGCCCTCGCCGCCCGCATACAGCTCCCCCTCGACCCCCACGGGCACTGGGGCGAGGCGCTCGTCCAGGACGTAGGTGCGGGTGTTGGCGATAGGCCGGCCGATGGGTACGCTCTCCCTCGCCCGGGGGGGCTCGGTCATCTGGTGGCAGGAGGTGAAGGTGGTGCCCTCAGTGGGACCGTAGCCGTCGATCAGGGTCAGGCCGTTATGGCGCTCCAGGACGCGGCGGGCATGCTCGGGCGAGACCACGTCGCCGCCCGTCAGGAGCTGGGAGAGCGGCCGCAGGCCGTCCAGGCAGCCGTCCACCATCTCGTGGAACAGGCCGGTGGTGAGCCAGGCCGAGGTGACGCCGTGGGTCTCGATCACCCTCGCCAGGTCGTCTAGCGAGCCGAGCCGGCCGGGATACAGGACCAGCCGGCCGCCGTTCAGGAGGGGAACCCAGATCTCTACGGTCGAGGGGTCGAAGGTGAGCGCGGCGGTCTGGAGCCAGGTCTGGTCCGGCCCCAGGTCCGCGTACCCGGCGTTGCGCACCAACCGGAGGATGTTGCGGTGGGTGACCGCGACCCCCTTGGGCTTACCCGTAGAGCCCGAGGTGTACATGACGTATGCCAGGGACTCGGCCGGCACCTGCGGCAGGGTGACCTCAGTCTCCTGTTCCTTGCCATTTGGGGAGACAAGCCGCAGCCCTGGCGGCAGCTCGAAAGGCGGCTTCTCGCGGGCGACCAGCAGCGAGGCGCCCGCGTCCTGGACCATCCAGGCCAAGCGCTCCGGGGGATTGGCGGGGTCGAGCGGCAGATAGGCCCCGCCTGCCTCCAGGATGCCCAGGAGAGCCACGACGAGGTCCGGCGAGCGCTCGGCGAGGACCGCCACCCGCTCCTCGGGCCGCAGCCCGCGGGCCATTAGCCGGCGGGCGAGCCGTCCGGCCCGCAGCCGCAACTCGCCCCAGGTCAGCTTCTCTCCGGCCTGCTCGACGGCGACGGCGCCGGGCCGCAGCCGCGCCTGCTCGGCGAAGAGGCCATGGAGGGTCTCTTCCGACGGGAAGAGAGTTGCGGTGTCGCTCCATTCCCGCAGGAGCTGATGCCGCTCGGCCGCGCCCAGCAGCGGCAGATCCGCGGCCCGCAGATCCGACCCGGCCACTGCCGCCGCCAGCAGACGCTCGAAGCACTCGAGCAGCCGGTCGATCGTCGTGGCATCGTAAAGATCGCTGGCGTACTCAACCGTACCGAGGAGCCCGCCGTCGTGCTCCTCAAGGGTGACCGTGAGATCGAACTTCGCCGTCGCCGCTTCCACGCTCAACGGCCGCAGGCGCAGATTCTCGATCTCCAGGCTGGCGACGGGGACGTTCTGCAGGGCGAGCACAACCTGGAACAAGGGGGTGTGGGCGAGGCTCCTCGCCGGGGCGAACTCCTCGACCAGTTTTTCGAACGGCACGTCCTGATGCAGATAGGCGGCCAATGCGGTCTCGCGCGCCCGGCCGAGAAGCTCGCGGAACGTAGGTGTCCCAGCCAGGTCTCCCCGCAGGACCAGGGTGTTGACGAAGAATCCGATCAACCCTTCGGTCTCGACCCGGCTGCGTCCGGCCACGGGTGAGCCCACCGCGAGATCGTCTTGACCACTGTAGCGCGCGAGAAGAGTCTGGAAGCCGGTCAAGAGCACCATGAAGAGGGTCGCTCCCTCGCTTCGGGCGAGAGCCTCCATCTGACGGGTGAGCCCGGCCGGCAGCCGCACCGGCCGGGTGGCGCCCCGGTAGCTCTGTACCGCGGGCCGGGGACGGTCGGTGGGCAGCTCCAGGAGCGGCGGCAGCCCGGCGAGTTGGCGGCGCCAGAAGGCGATCTCCTGCTCCAGGACCTCGCCGTGCAGCCAGGAGGATTGCCACGCCGCGAAATCCGAGTATTGCATCGGCAACTCGGGCAAGGGCGACGGCCGGCGTGCGGCGAAGGCCGGATAGAGAGCCGCGATCTCACGGACCAGAATGCCCATGGACCAGCCGTCGCTGACGATGTGATGCTGGGTCAGCACGACAACGTGGTCCTTCTCGGCGAGGCGCAGCAGCAAGGCGCGCAACAGCGGACCGCGAGCGAGATCGAACGGGCGGGTGGCCTCTTCACGAATCCGGGTGAGGGCCAGCGCCTCGCGCGCGCTCTCCGGCAGCCCCGCCAGGTCCACCACGGGCAGCGGGAAAGGCTCAGCCGGTTGGACCACCTGCACCGGCGAACCGTCCGGCGCGGAGAAGACCGTGCGCAACGCCTCGTGCCGGCGCACGATCTCCCCGAGACAGAGGGCCAACACCGCGCCATCCAATGGCCCTTCGGCGCGCAGCGCCACCGGAAGGTTGTAAAGCGGGCTGCCCGGTTCGAGCTGAGCGATGAACCAGAGCCGCTGCTGCGCGAACGACAGGGGCAGGGGCCCCTCGCGCGGCATCACGAGGAGAGGCGGAGCGGACGCCGTCGTGCCGGTCCGCCGCGCCGCCTCGATCCGGGCGGCGAGGTCTGCCAACACCGGCGCCTCGAAGAGATCGCGCAGGGACATGGTGGCCGCGAAGGTCTCGGAGATACGGGTCAGCAGCCGGGTCGCCATCAACGAATGGCCGCCGAGCTCGAAGAAGTCGTCCTGCGTACCGATCCGGTCCACGCCGAGGAGGCCCTGCCAGAGGTTGGCGAGGATCGACTCCGTTTCGCTGCGCGGGGGTTCGTAGGCGCTGCGCAGGTCAGGCCGGGCGTGCAAAGAGGTCTCCGTGGAGACTGGCGCCAGACCGGAGGGCCGGCCGTCTCCGCGGACCCAACGGTCGAGCCGCGCCTCCAGATCGACGGTGGAGACTGCCAGGTGCGGCAGAGGTCCCAGCGACAAGATGCGGCGGAAGATCTCCTTCCCCTCGTCTGGAGTCATCGCCGTGTCGACGCGTGTGGCGCCAGGAGGGTTCGCGTCGCCGGGGAACCGCCACGCGTCCCAACCCACGCTGATCCACGGCGTCGCCACCTCCCGGCGGTGCCGCAGCACGAATGCATCCAGGCAGGCGTTGGCCGCCGCGTAGGCCGTGAATCCCAGACCGCCGAGCAAGGAAGACAACGAGGAGAATGTGCGGACTAAGTCGAGATCCCGGTCGCGCAGCAGAGCGGCCAGGGCGCGTGCACCGTGCACCTTGGCGTGAAAGGCGGCAGCGAGCTCACCAGGGCCGGTCTCGTCCACGGTCTGGAAGGAGATGTGGCCGGCGGCATGGATCACGCCGTCGAGGCGGCCGAAGCGCTCCTCCGCCTGCCGCACCGCCGCTTCGAGCGCCCGGGGTTCCGCCACGTCGACGGCGAAGGAGAGGACCTCGGCCCCCATCGCCTCGAGGTCGAGGAGACGGCGCGGCCAGGCGTCGCGCTCCGACAGGGGCGTGCGGCCGAGCAGGACGAGCCGGGCTTGGACCGACTCGGCGAGAAGCTCGGCCAGGGTCAGCCCGATCTTGCCGAGTCCGCCGGTGATCAGATAGACCCCGCGCTGGCGGAGCTCGATGGGCTCGCCGCGGGACACCTCGGTCCGCACCGGCTCCCAGGCCGGGAGCCAGCGGTGCCCACCCCGGTAGGCGACCAGCGGATCGGCTTCCGGACCGGAGAGCTCGGCGAACAGCCGATCCATCTCTCGCGGGCAGGTGGCGGGGACCCGCTCGAGGTCGATGACACGGCAGGCCATGCCGGGGTGCTCCTGGGGGACGACCCTGGCGACGCCCAGGAGGCCCGCCTGGGCAGGCCGCAGCTCCTCGGCCCCGGTCACCTCGTGCAGGCCGTTGGCCAGGATGCACAGACGCACGGCCCCGGGCGGCCGGGCTGCCAACGCCCGGACCAGGTAGAGCAGGCTGTGGAGACCGAGCTCTCG
>CAXTNS010000120.1:0-13324 GCA_964245465.1 uncultured Thermoanaerobaculia bacterium | reverse complement strand
ACACTATCCGGCGTGACCCGTCCCGCCGACCCGGCCGAGGCCAAGACCGAGCTGCGTGCTCGGGTCCGGGCGGCCCGTCAGGCGATGACGCCGGCCCAGCTCGACAGCTCGCGCGCCGGGGTCCGGGCACACGTCCTGGCCCGGATGGACAGCGATGCCGCCGTGGGTCGGCCGTGGCGGCGCGTCTTCGCCTACGAGCCGCTGCGCGACGAGCCCGGATCGGTCCGGTTGCTCGAGGCCATGGCCGATCGGGGGGCGCCCTGCGTGCTCTTGATCGACGAGATCGAAAAGGGGCTTGCTGGTGCCGGCTCCTCGGGCGACGGTGGCACTTCGACACGCTTGGTTGGGCACTTCCTCTACTGGCTGCAGGAAGGCCGGGCTCGGGTCTTCGTCGTGAGCACGGCCAACGACATCGGTAAATTGCCGCCCGAGCTGTTCCGTCGTGGACGCTTCGATGAGATTTTCTTCGTGGACCTCCCCGATCCAGACGACCGTCGGGAGATCCTCTCGCTTTACTCCGGGCGCTATCTGCGGCGTGACCTACAAGGCGAGCCGCTTCTAGACGAACTTGTAGATCTGTCCGAAGGCTTCGCGGGGAGCGATCTTGAGGCTTCCGTGGCGGAGGTCGCCAAGGAGGCGATGCTCAAAGGAGACGAGGCCGTCGACGACGATTACTGGCGCAAGGTCTTCCGCAATACCGTCCCACTTTCGAAGACGAACCCAGAAGCGATCGACGCGATTCGTGCCTGGGGGCGAGATCGCGCGGTCCCCGCATCGGGCCAGCAGTCTGCCACTGCGGAGGCAGGGCAGGCGAAGGCGCGCCGATCGGTGTTGGTCTGAGCCAATCCGGGACCGCTTCGCTGGGAACGCCCTGCGTTTCGCGTGCTCGGCCTCCTGCGCAGAGTCGCCATCTTCTCGATACTCGCCAGGACTCCACGAGATGAGCGTAGTGCCGCGTCGTCATTCTGGTGTCAGAGTGCCCAAGTTGTTGGACCAGAGCGGGAAGTGAGCCCTTGGTCATGAGACTGCGGCACTTCTGAGCTGCGAGCGAGCGGTCATGGCGGTCTTACCGCTCCCACACCACCTCTGCCGTTCACAGGCAAGTGGTCCGAGGTTTTGATCGGCCAGGCGCGCGAGGCGCGGACCTGCCAGCCGTGGTCGGCGAAGATGTAATCGATCTGCTCGTTCCAGTGCGGAAACGTCGGTCCGATCGCCTGCGAAGCGAGCTGCGCGACGTTCTCGCGGCGGAACGCCTCCATCTCCGGCGAGTGCGGACCCGTGTTGAAATCGCCGGCGAGAAATACGGGTGGCGGCTGGTGCGGAACTCCCGCCCAAGGCATTGCAACTGTTCCGCACGGATCTTCGAATTGAGGCGGCCCCACGCCGTGAGGTGCGTGGCGTAGAAGGTGATCGTGGCCCGATCGATGCGGATCGTCGACTCGAGGAGCGCCCGCGGCTCTCCGAGGCACGGCAACGGATGCACCTGCACCTGCACCTGCACGACTTGGCCGCGGGTGAGGATTGCGTTGCCGTATCCGCCGCCCCACCGGCCATAGCTCGGGGCGAAGTAGCCGTGGAGGCCGGTGCGCGACTCCAACTCCGCGAGCTGATCGCGAAAGCGCGACTGCCACGTCTTGCGATGCACTTCCTGCAAGGCCACGACGTCCGGGTGGAGGCGCTGGATCGCCTCGGCGATGTGGCGCACATGGTCGCCGTCGACCAGCTCATCGTGGCCCGCGATGTTGTAGGTCATCACGACGAGAGGCCGGCGCTGCGGCGGAAAGCCGGTCCGCTCCGGAAAGCTGACGAGCATGCCGTGCTCGTCGCGCGTCAGCAGGCGCAGGCCCGGGCCGGCCGGCCGCGGACGGCACTCGCCGGAACGGACGGTATAGACGGCGAAGACGCGGTAGAGGAAGACCAGAAGGAGGACGGCGAGCACGCCGAGGATCAGCCTTCGCTTCGTGGGCACCGGAGCGGAAACCTACGCGGGGCCGGGGCCCTGGAGCTGGATCGTGAATGGGAACCGTGGGGAACGGTACTCGGCGCTCTTGCCGCCGCCGAGCCGGGCCAACACGGGATACGGCCGTGACGGAGTGTCCTTCCACCAGCCGCGGTCGCGATGGTTCAGGATCAGCAGGCGGTGCTCGTCTCCCACCGGGGCAAACTTCTTGCCGCCCGGCCGGTAGAGCTCCAGGCCCAGGGTTTCGTTCAAGGCCTTCACCTCCGCGGGCACGTCGTCCACCACCAGGCCGATCTCGCTGGCATAGAGGATGTCGCCGGAGGTGAACGGCCCGGGCGCGCCGTTGCGGAGGTTGTGCCGGGCGATGAATTCGGCCACGTTGCCGGCGGGATCGTGGAAGTAGATGGCGTGAGCGTTCCAGTCTTTGAAATGGAACACTTCCCGGAATCTCTGGCGCAGCACGGGGGTGCGCCGCGCCAGCCATTCCTGGGCCTGCGGCAGCTTGTTCTCGGGGATGTTGAAGGCGAAGTGGTAGGTGGGCCTTCCCTCCGCCGCTTCGGTGAAGGTCAGGCGCGTCGATCCCGCGCGGACCGTGAACCGGGCGGCGGACTCCTCGTCGAGAAGCAGCCCGAGGCTCTCGGTATAGAACTGTTTTTGCTCGCGGAAGGCCCCGGCTTCCAGTTGCAGCTCGAGGATTCCGGCTCTCTCTCCGCTCATGGCCGCCCCGCCAGTCCGGCCTCGGCCGGAATCCCGGTACCGGCCGGCAGGGCGCGCAGCCCATGGATGCGCGTGCCGCCGAGGTCGAGGTTTTCGACGTCGGTGCCGTAGAGCAGCAGGTCGGGATTGATCGCGGCGATGTCCGCGAGCCATTGCCGGTAGATCCGGTGCCGCTCTTGGCGCGGGTAGAACCAGACGCTGTTGACGGAGTGGAACGCGTTGCTCCACCACATGACCTCTCGCGGCCCCGTCCCCAGGACTTCCAGCAGAGGCTCGGGGTCCCCGAACAGATCGCAGTGGACGTACCCGTGCGGAATCTGCCGGTAGCGCGCCCAGTGCTCCTGGAACGCCTCCTCGCCGCCCCAGGTCCGCAGCTCCTTCGCCCAGATCCCGCGTACCATCTCCATGTCCAGGAAGCCGGGCTGGGTCGCCCACAGATTCCCCCAGAGCTGGTAGAAGGCGTCCGGAACACGGCCGGCAATGCGCTCGACGAAGGCGGGCAGATCGGTGCCGTTCCATTCTTCGACCAGGATCTTGCGGAGGTCGAGGGCGAGCGGGCTGTAGTCGAAGACCACCATCCGGGTCCGGCGGTCGAAGCCGTGGGTGTGCAGGATCCGGTTGGCCTTGAAGCCGGCGGCGACGGCATAGAGGCTGGAGACGGGACCCTGGAAGTCCCGCGGCGTCTCCACGTCCTCGTAGCTTTCGAAGTTGCCCAGGAAGACGCCCCGTTTGGCATGCTTGGCCTGGAGATGGACGTAGTCCAGAAAACCTTTCCAATCCTCGCTCAGCGGGATGCCGTCCGTGCTGCCGTCATACCCGAAGATGCCCGTGCCGCTGAAGCGGCGGATGGCCGCGATCTCGGCGGCGTTCCGGGGACGGAGGTCGTAGCCGCAGTGCCGCCACGTCTCGCCGACGCCGAGGACCGGCTTGCCATCCTCCAGGCTGGCGGCGACCAGCCCACAGCCCGGGAGCGACGGCGGCGCGCCGGCTCCAGCCGTGGGAGTGAAGCGCGGCCGGCCAAGGTTCCGGTAGGTCTCGAGATCCACCACGAAGGCGAGGTCGTCCAGCCCGGGCCGGCGGCCGCCGCCCTCCGTCAGACGGCCGGCCACGAGGAAGTCTTTGCCGGGCAGCCATTCGGCGAGGGCTTTGATCAGGTTGGTGTGGATCGCCCGCTCGCGGTTTCCGTAGCGGACCATGGCATACCCCCAGGACTGGACCAGGCAGTACCTGGCACCCCCCTGGCTCGCCTCGGCGAGCAGGTCGTCGACCGAGCCCGACTCCAGGATCGGGCCCTTGTAATCGAACCGGCAGCAGGACAGGGTGAAATCCCGTAGCTTCTGCTCCAGGTCAGGATCGCCGGTCCTGCCCGCGGTGTCCAGAACTCCTACGACCAGATCCAGGTCAGGCATCCCTCACCTCGCATTGAAGGTGAACAATTCAATTTTTGAGATAGTATACGGCACCATGCTGGCATCGATCCAGTCTTTGACGGGAAGCTAGGGGTTCGCGAGGAGGTCGGGAAGAGATGGTTGTCCAAGCGGCCGGCGGTGTCGAGACCCGTCTGTCCCGGGCCGAGGTGGAGCGGCTGGCGGGCGAGCACGGCGACGCCTTCTACCTCCTCGACCTCGACCGGGTGACCGAGGCCCACGCGGCTCTCCTCGAGCCTTTCCGCCGCCGCCATCCCGATTCGGTCATCGCGTATTCGGTCAAGACCAACTACACGCCGCGCATCCTGCAGCGGATGCTCGAGCGGGGGAGCCTGGCCGAGGTGGTCTCGGAGATGGAGTACCAGATCGCCCTGAAGGCGGGCTTCCAGCCCGAAGGGATCCTGGTCAACGGCGCTCTGCACCGGGAGGATTTCCTGGCGTCGCTGCTGCTCGCGGGGGTTCGTGTCAACCTGGATGGCTGGTATATGCTCGAGACGCTTCACCAGGTCAGCCGGGCGCACCCTCACCAGACTTTCCGCGTTGGCCTGCGGTTGAGCTACCCGGTGCCCGACGCCGACGTGAGCCGATTCGGCTTCGAAGCGAGCGAGGCCGGGATAAGGGAATTGGGGGACTGGTTTCGGGAGCATGAGAACTGCGAGCTGATCGGTTTTCACAGCCACTTTTGCTTCGCTCCGAACCGCCTGGACGCCTACCGCGCGCGCATCGAGGGCCTGGTGGAGGCTGCCGCCTGGTTCCCGCGGGCGCGCCTGAGCTACCTGGATCTCGGGAGCGGATACCGGCGCGCCGGCGGGCCTTCCTTCGAAGAGATCGCGGACATGGTGACCGGCGTGCTGGCAGACCGTTTCCCCGCGGTAGGCAGGCCCACGCTGGTCATCGAGCCCGGTACCGCCATCGTGGAACATGCCATGGCCTTCGTCTGCCGTGTCTACGACGTCAAGACGGTCGAGGGGCGGACTCTCGCGCTGGTCAACGGCAGCAGCCACAGCATCAACACGATGGGTTGGCGCACGCGGTTGCCAGTCCAGGTCGTGCGCGCCCGGGAGGAGTCCGCCGGAAACGGCGCTCCGGAATCCTTCGACGTCGTCGGCAACACGGCCATGGAGAGAAAGGACCACATCTGCGCCGGCGTCCCGGGGCCGGTGTCTCCCGGCGACTACCTGGTCTTCGACCAGGTCGGCTCCTACTCCTGCTCCATGAAGCCGCCGTTCATCCACCCGTGCCCCGCGGTGATCGCCCGCGAGCAGGGGCGGTACGAGCTGGTCAAGCGGCGGGAAACGGTCGACGATTTCCTGAGCACCTATCTTTTCTGAACATGACGCGGCCCGTTGACGAATCCGACGCCCTGATGACGAACGTCATCCACACCGGGGAAGACTCCTCTGCTTCGGCCGTTCCGATCTATGTGGCGAGCTCGATCGGGGACACCTACGGACGCCACACCAATCCGACCGTCGAGGCTCTGGAAGCCAAGCTCCGTGAGTTGGAGGGCGGAGCCGTCACGGTGGCAACGGCAAGCGGGATGGCGGCCGTCAGCCAGACCCTCCTGAGCCTGCTGACGACGGGAGACCGCCTGGTCGTTCACACCAATGTCTTCGTCGGGGTGCGCGCACTGCTCGCCGACTTCTTCCCCGGCCTGGGGATCCGCGTGGACAAAGTCGACATGCGCGATCTCGATCAGTTGTTGCAGGCCCTCGAGGAGCCCGCCGCGGCCGTCTACTTCGAGACGATCTCCAATCCCCATATCAACGTGATCGATGCCCCACGAGCCATCGAGATCGCGAAACGCGCCTCGGTCCCGGTCATCGTCGACAACACCCTGCTGTCGCCCCACCTCTTCCGGCCTCTGGAGCACGGCGCTGACGCCGTGATCCAGAGCGCCTCGAAGTACATCGGCGGCCATGGCGACGCCATCGGTGGGCTGGTCACCACGCGGGACGCGGAGCTGGGAGAACGGATTCGCAAGGTACGCCGGCTCTTCGGCGGCGTCCTCAGCCCGAACAGCGCCTACCTTCTGTTGCGGGGTCTCAAGACTCTTCCATTGCGCATGGAGCGCCACTGCGCCAACGCCGCCCGGGTCGCCGAACTGCTGGCGGGTCATCCGCGTGTCCGCGAGGTGAGCTACCCTGGGCTGCCGTCGTCGCCGGACGGCGAGCGGGCAAGATCGTTTCTGCGCGCTTTCGGGGGCCTGATGAGCTTCCGGCTCGGGAGCGCCGAGGAGACCGGGCGCTTTAAGCAAGCGCTCCGCCTCGGCAAGGTCCGCTTCAGCTTCGGAGAGCCCGGCACGATCCTCCTGACGCAAGACTGGACGGACGTCATCCGTCTGTCGGTGGGGCTCGAAAACCCCGAGGACATCCTGGCGGACCTCCAGCAGGCCCTGGATGCCCTCTGAGCGTGGGGACACGCCTCTATAATGGAGGTCTATGGGCGAGCCCGCGAGGAAGTTACCGGCCCTTGAGGAGCCTTCCGGCGACCCGTTCCGCCTTGGGTGGCGGCTTCGCACCGTCACGAATTACTCGGCGCGGATCAACGGCGGGCGGGAGAGCCTGCATTCGGGGCATGCGGATCACTGTGGCGAACATCATGGGCCAGATCGCCCATGGCGCCACCACCGAAGAGATCCTGGCCGAGTTCCCCTATCTTGAGCGGGAAGATGTACAGCAGGCGCTGGAGTATGCCGCCTGGCTGACCCGTGAAGAAGTGATACCTGCCTGAACTCTCCTTGTGCTGCCAGTCACCTTTCAGATGAAGGTCTTCATCGCCTTCCGGATACGGAGATCTTCCAGAAAGCAGCTAAAGAAGGATCGATCCTGTTGGCGTTCGATCTGGATTTCGCCGAGATTGTTGCCTCATCAGGTAGTGCCGAAGTCAGCGTCGTACTGTTCCGTCTTGATAATACACAGACCGATTTCGTCATTTCGCGTCTCGCCACGGTTCTGAAAGAATCAGGACGTCTGCTTCCCACCGGAGTCATCGTGATCGTAGAAGACTCGCGTCACCGCATCCGCCGGTTGCCAATTCGGAAGTCTGACAGGGAATAAGGGCGGAGGTCAGGTACCGCGAGGAGGGTATAGATTCGCCACAGAGCCTATTGCAGCGGTACACCGGTCCATTGCAACGGCACAACGGCTTGGCGCCCGTGGCGCTGGTCCCTTGCCACGTTGCACCGGTCCATTGCACGGTACGCCGGCCTGTTGCAGCCGTGCAATGGCTTGGGGGCCACGGGCGCCGCTCCGTCATAACGTGGCGCTGGTCCGTTGCGGCGATGCAGCGGCTTGGCGCCACTGGCACTGGTCTGTTGCAGCGTTGCACCGGTCCATTGCCAACATGCAACAGTCTGGCGCCACTTGCGCCGACTTGTTGTAACGATGCGCCGGTTCGTTGCGGCGGTGTACCGGCTTGGCGCCACGGGCGACGGACCCTTGCCACGTTGCACGGGACTGTTGTAGCGCGGCAATAGTCTAGCGCCACGGGCGCTGATTCTTTGTAGCGTTACACGGGACCGTTGCAACGCTGCAATGGAACTCCACCGGCCTCTCTGAAGACAAAAAAGGGGAGGCGCGCTGGGCGCCTCCCTGGAGAGTGGTTACTGCTTGGCTGCTACGGCTTGGGTTCGGAGGGAGCCGGAAGGGTGGGCGTCTCGGAATCGGCGCTCGCCTTGCGGCCGCGGAAGGGCTGGAGGCCGAACTCGGCGATCTTCTCCTCGGTGGGGCCGTAGTGCTCCTTGATGGCGGCCCGCATCAGGGCGGCCGTCCGGTTACCCTCGGTCACCAGCTTGCGGAGCTGCTTGGAAGCCTCCTGCTTACTGGCCCGCATGGCGTCCTGCTGATGGCTGATCCCCAGCACCTGCGCCAGGATCGCCACGAGCTTGACCCGGAACGGCTCGAGCTGCGGGAGCTGGCCGATGTTGGGTTCCAGCTTGGCCAGCAGATCCTGCCAAGTGCCCCAAGAGCCTCTATACGTCCGTTCTCTGACTCTAGCCATACTTCGTTCTCCTTTTCTGAGCCTTGCGGCTCGTAAATCCGGCGCCTTCATGACGCCGAACGCGAGGAGTATACGAAAATATGTCTCCCTGTGTCTATAGAGTTGCCTTATAGCGCCAATATCACAGCGAAGATCTGGCGGCCCGGCCCCGGATCCGCTCGAAAACGGCGGCCACCACCCGGTCGCAACGGGAGAGGTGGAAGGGGAAGCTGGTGGCGAGGGTGGCGCGGGAGCGGCTCTCGATGTCCTGGCGCAGGGCGGCGCGGGCGCGGTGGAGGCGGGTCTTGACCAGGGCCTCGCTGATGCCGAGGCTGTCGGCGGTCTCGGCGGTGCTCAGGCCCTCGACCTCGCGCAGCACCAGGACCGCGCGGAAGCTCTCGGGCAGGGCGTCGACCGCGGTCTCCAGAAGGGCCTGGAGGTTCCTCTGGATGGCCTGCTGTTCGGGGCCGCGCTCCGTCGATGGCATGGAGTCTTCTTTCCGCGGGGAGAGGTCTTCGATCTGGACCAGCCGGCGCCCGCGGCGCGCGCGCGCCAGGGCCTCGTGGACGGCGATCCGGGTGAGCCAGGTAGAAAACCGGGCGCGGCCGGCGAACTGGCCGAGGTGGGAGTAGGCGCGCACGTAGGCGTCCTGCATCACGTCCTCGGCCTCGCCGTCGTCGGCCAGGATGGCCCGCGCGACCCGGTAGAGCCGCTGGTTGTACCGGCGCATCAGGATCTCGAAGATCTCGATCTCTCCGGCGAGGACCCGCTCGACCACCTCTTCGTCGGAGAGGATGGAGAGGGACGGCAGCGGATCGGCGATCATGGCGGTGGCGGGCCTCCAGGTCATCCATGAACAGAGTCGCCGGCATCTGAAAGGTTACAGCGGTTCCAGGGAAAGGGGGCTGTAACCGATCTTCCTCCTTTTCACTCTGTATCCGTGTCTGGAAAGGAGGCCATGATGCTTCGCGCCAAGAGAATGTTTCTGCTCTCGCAGACCGTAATGGCCGGGGCCCTGCTGCTCCTCGCCCTCTTCGCGGGCGGGGCGGCGGACCGTCAAGCCGCGCCGGTGGACCCCGTCGTCTCCCACGCTCGGGCGATGGTCGACGAGGGGCGCCGCACGTTCCGCTACGACACGTTCGGCGACCAGGTGTTCTGGAGCCGCCTGCTGGGGCTCCACGAGGCGTTGAAGACGGTGAGCCCGCGGACGGCCCTCACGGTGGGGCTCAAGGTGGATTCCGAAGCGCTGCCCCCGGGCCTCCTCGGGACCGTGGACCTCGACGATCCGGCCGTCACCGCGGAGCTGCTCCGGCTCGACGCGGTGGTGGGAGTGCGCGGGTTCTTCCGGCAGGACGGGACGCTGCGGTCGGTCGGCATCACCTGCGCCCTGTGCCATTCGACGGTGGACGACTCGGCGGCGCCGGGGGTCGGCAAACGGCTCGACGGCTGGCCCAACCGGGACCTGAACGTCGGCGCGGTCGTCAATCTCGCTCCCAATCTCCAGCCGGTGGCCAGCCTCCTGGGCGTGGACGAGGCCACGGTGCGCACGGTGCTCAGGAGCTGGGGGCCGGGCAAGTTCGACGCCGAGCTCTTCCTCGACGGCAAGGCTTTCCGGCCGGACGGCAAGAGCGCGGCCACGCTGATCCCGCCGGCCTTCGGCCTCGCCGGCGTCGACGGCCACACGTTCACGGGATGGGGCTCGGTCACCTATTGGAACGCCTTCGTGGCGAACCTCGAGATGCACGGCCAGGGGAACTTCTGGGATCCCCGGCTGAACGACGCGGCGAAGTTCCCCGTGGCGGCGCGCGCCGGCTTCGCCGACGTGCGGAGCGGTATTGGCGGGGCTGATCTGATCACTCCCAAGCTGGCCGCCCTGCAGTTCTACCAACTCGCCATTCCGGCGCCGGCGCCTCCGCCCGGCAGCTTCAATGGGGCGGCGGCCGCGCGCGGCAAGACCGTCTTCGCCCAGGCGGGCTGCGCGCGCTGCCACGTGCCGCCCCTGTACACCGAGGCCGGCTGGAACCGGCACATGCCGGAGGAGATCGGCATCGATTCCTTCCAGGCCGACCGCTCGCCCGACGGCGTGTACCGCACGACGCCGCTCAAGGGCCTGTGGACGCACACCCAGGGCGGCTTCTACCACGACGGCCGTTTCGCGACGCTCCGGGACGTGGTGAACCACTACGACGGGCACTTCGGGCTCCACCTCACAGAGGCGAAGAAAACCGATCTGGTGGAGTTCCTGAAGTCGCTGTAGCGGTCCACTTGGCGAGACGGCCTCTCAGGGGGAAGCCGTCCTTGTCGCGGAGGATCGACGCAGCGGAGTACCGGAGGCCCTTTTCCGGCCGGCCCTCGGCCATGCGACCGGCCTTGTCGCCGTCGCGCATGGTTCTCTCCTTTGAGATGGGAGAGGCGGAAAATCGGCCGGACCGGGGCCATGGGGCCGCAGCCAATTCAGCAAATCCGGAGAAGACTCCCGTCCGCAGCCCTCGGATGATAGCTGGGCCAGCTACCGCCGGATCGCCTTTGTGGCGACCTGTTCAGCCTCCGGAGGACGCGGAGTAGCTCAAGCGATTGCTGTCTCTGACCAGGTTCCCGACCGCTCCGGATCTCGAGAATTGCCGTCCGGATGTGGAGAGTCGTAGAAGACACTCTGAAAGGAGGCTTGCCTCATGAAAAAGGTTGCTTTGTTGACTTTCGTTCTCGCCTTGGTGGCCATGGGCGTCCTGGTGGCCGGCGCCGCGGACTCGCCGGACGCCGCCGCGCGTCCGGCGAATCAGGTCCTTCCCGCTTCGGAGCTGTTCGATTCGCTGGGACAGGAGCCGGACGTGGTCTACCTGTTCGCCAACTCCTCGGTCGTGTTCGGCCCCGATCCGCACGGCCGCAGCGAGGAGATCACCTTCGTCGGACCGGTGACGGTCCCCAAGTGGCCCATGAAGGGCTATGGCCGCCGGGTCCTGCCCGATGGCCGCCAGCAGATCGACATCGAGCTGACCCAGTCCGACCTCACCGGTGAGAGCTATGTGATGGGCGGTCCCGTCATCCTCGGCGAGCACCCGGACCTTCGCTCGCTCGGCACGATCACGGAGCGGCCGAACCAGGGCCGGTTCCGCCATGCCAGCAACGAGAAGCCGGCGGAGGGCAAGGCCGCCACGCCGGCCCCCGATTCGGCTCAGGCCGCGGGGGACCAGGCCGGGGTGGCCGCCTCGGCGGCGGAAGAGGCGGAAGAGGTTCCCGCCGACTTCGTCGTCAAGCGCAAGGTCCTCCTGACCACGGCCAAGGGCATCCTGTACAACGAGACCGCCGTGCCGGTGCGCGGCCGGATCGACTCCATCCCGCCGGTGCGCTTCCAGGGCACCCCGGTCGGCGTCAACACCTTCCGCGGCATGGAGCTGCCCGTGGCCCTGCTCGACAAGAGCGGCAACGTCAACGGCTGGTTCTACAGCAAGGCGCACATGGCCTACGCCGTCAAGCCGGCCGGCATCGAGCGCTCCTTCCTCAAGGGCACGGTCGAGCTGCGCCAGGGCGAGCGCACGGAGAAGGTCTCGGTCAGCGGCCCGGTGGAGATCCACCACCTGGCCACCGGCGCCACCAAGAACGACATCGAGTTCATGGTCCTCGCCCTGCGCGGCCGTTCCGAGCTGCTGGGCGGCGACATCATGTTCGCCGAGACGTTCAGCGACCGCGACCACTTCTCCAAGGGCCAGACGGCGTGGCAGGGCAACGGCAACGGCCAGTCTTCGGCCGACCTCTACCTCGACCTCTACACGCCGGCCACCAAGCTCACCGTCCGCGAGCCGATTCCGCTCAAGGGCGCGGTGACGTCCTTCCACCCGGCGGGCAACCTCGACAAGGGCAAGCTCCACCTGGCGATGTTCGCCAGCAACGGGCAGTACACCAGCTCCGCCAAGCGGACCCTCTACGACGAGGCCGAGAAGCCCTCGATCGAGCTGGTCAGCATGGAGTTCAACCTGGCCGAGAGGAACTGAGCCGGACGGCAGCACGGGCCTCAATCATGTCGAGGTTTGCTTTGGCCTACCATCGGCAGGAGGCGAGAGGCGGTTTCGGCCGCCTCTTCGCTTCTTCCCAGGGCATCCGGACACTCGGCCGGATGTGCGGCCTCGGCTGTCTCGGCCTGATCCTCGGGGCCGGATCTCCGCACGCGAAGCCCGGGACGGCCGCTCCGGCGGCCGTCATCGAGACGCTCGCCGGGGGCGGATCGGCCGGTGACGGGGGACCGGCCCTCGGCGCCCGGTTCAACCTGCCGGGCGGCGTCGCCGAGGCGCCCAACGGCGACCTGATCGTCGTCGACTTCGGCAACCACCGCATCCGCCGCATCGACCACCGCACCGGCATCATCGAGACCCTCGCGGGGACCGGGGAGGCCGGGTACAACGGGGACGGCATCCCGGCAGGGAAGGCCCAGCTCGCGCGGCCGGAGTACGTGGTGTTCGGGCCCACGGGCGACCTCTACATCGCCGACTCCTACAACAACCGCATCCGCAAGATCGACCACGCCACCGGCCTCGTCACGACCGTGGCCGGCACGGGGGAGAGGGGTTTTTCCGGGGACGGCGGTCCGGCGACCCGGGCCGAGCTTCATTTCCCCGAAGGCATCGCCCTCGACGCGGCCGGCAACCTGTTCATCGGCGACACGGTGAACCGGCGGATCCGGCGGGTGGACGCCGAGACCGGCGTGATCACCACGTACGCCGGCAACAGCGAGACCGGCATCAGCCCCGAGGGGACGCCGGCGGCGGAGGTCCGTTTCCTGCGCCTCGCGCGCATCGCGGTGGACCGCGCCGGCAACGTCTACGTGGCCGACAGCCCCACCCACCGCATCCTGGTCATCGACGCGGAGACGCGCCGGATCCGGACCTTCGCCGGCACCGGCAAACCCGGTTTTTCCGGGGACGGCGGTCCGGCGCTGGCGGCGCGGCTGAGGTACCCCGAAGGCGTCTTCGTGGCCCCGAGCGGCGACGTCTACCTCGCCGACGTGGCCAACCACCGGGTGCGGCGGGTGGACGCCAGGACCGGCGTCATCCAGACGGTGGCCGGCAACGGCGAGAGAGGCTTCGCGGGGGACGGCGGCCCGGCGACCCAGGCGAGGCTCTGGAGCCCGGGCCGGCTCTGGGTGGACGCGCAGGGGGACGTCCTGATCGCCGACATCCTCAACTCCCGGATCCGCCGCGTGGACGCCAAGACCGGCATCATCCGCACGGTGGCGGGAGGGGGAGGA
>CAXTNS010000119.1:7190-13482 GCA_964245465.1 uncultured Thermoanaerobaculia bacterium | reverse complement strand
ACTCGGTGAGCTTCGGGATCACCGAGACAGTGCTGCCGGACCTCGCGGTGCCTGCGGGCGCGGCGGGCGGCATCACGGTGCCGGCCTCGCCCGTGGGCGGCCACTTAGTGACGGTGAACGTCAAGGTGGAGAACCGCGGGTCGGCCCAGGCGCCGGTCTCCAAGGTCCGCCTTTACGACGGGCCGCCCAGCCTGGGCGTGCGGGTGGGGGAGGCCTCGGCTCCCGTCATCGCTCCAGGGGCCAACGCCACCGTGCCGGTGGTCTGGGAGACGCTGGGCGCCGTGGGCACCCACGTGATCTACGCCGTGGCGGACGGCGAGGACACCGTGGTCGAGCTCGACGAGTCCAACAACGAGGGCTCGGTGACGGCCACTCTGGCCGCGGCCACCAAGCCCGATCCTTCCGCCGAGCGGCTGGTGATCGATCCGGCCGGGGCGACCGTGGGCACGCCCGTGCGCCTGGCCCTGGAGGTGGCGAACCGCGGTACGGCCCTTCCTGCCGGGTTCGTGGTGGCCTTCCGGGTCAACAACGCCGAGGTGGCGCGGGTGACCTCCGCCGGTCCGTTCGAAGCGGGCGGCCGGCGGACGGTGGAGTACACGCTCTCGACGCTGTCGCTCAACGGCCGGCAGCAGATCGAGGCGCGGATCGATCCCAGCAACGCCATCGCCGAGCAGAACGAGGCGAACAACTCGCAGAGCGGCACGCTCGACCTGGCGAGCCCGGGGGCCACGGCCACGATCTCCACGGAGCGGGTGAGCGATAGATCGAACGAGCCGGCCACACTGACGCTGAAGGTCCAGAACGCCACCACCACGGCCAAGGACCTCGCCGTCAAGGTCACCATCCAGAACGCCTCCGGCGCCGTGGTGACCACGGTGTCCGACCAAGCGGCGAGCTATCCGCCGGGCACCACGACCACGACGTACACGTGGGGGACCGGCGCCACGCTGGCCGGGGCTTACGCGGCCGTGGCCGAGGTGTCGCAGAGCAATACAGTGATCGCCCGTGCCAGCTCGCCGTTCAGCATCGTCGGCGACCGCAGCGCGGCGGCCCAGATCTTCGCGGACCGCGACCGTTACGAGGCCACGCAGAGCGCGGCGCTCTCCGGCCGGGTGCGCAACGCGGGCATCAACCAGGCGCTCTCCAATCTGCAAGCGAAAATCACGGCCACGGGCCCCACGGGGGCCGTAGTGTTCACGGCGACTCAGGCCATTGCCCTGTTGCAGCCGGGGGCAGAGGCTCCGGTGGACGCCGTGTGGCCCATCGCCAGCGCCGCTCCGGGCCTGTACACGGTGCGGCTGGAAGCCCGGGACAACAATGGAGCCGGCGTGCTGCTGGCCTTCGCGTCGGTCGTCGTGACGGTGCTCGACAGCTCGCAGACGGGCGCCGGCCTGTCGGCCGAGCTGACGGTGAGCCCGGACACGGTGGGCGCTGGCGGCCTGCTGCTGGCCCGGTTCACCACCCGCAACGGCGGCAACGCCGACATGTCGGCCCTGCGGCTGCGGCTGCGGCTGGAGCGGATCTCGGACGAGACGACGGTCGCCTCCGAGGAGATCCCCTGGCCGCTCGCCCGCAACCAGCAGCGCGCCGGTTCGTTGGGCCTTTCGACGGCCGGCTTCCAGGAGGGCCCGTACGTGGCCGTGCTGGAAGGCCTGCTGCCCGGCGGCGATCTCGTCCTGGGCCGGGTGCCGTTCCAGGTGGTGCACGGCGTGTCGGTGTTCGACGCCCGGGTGTCCGAGGGGGATTCGGGCACGGCTCAGGCCGTCTTCGAGGTGACGCTCTCCTCGGCTTCGGCCCAGGAGGTGACGGTCGGCTATGCCACGGCGGACGGCACGGCGGTGGCCGGACAGGACTACGAGACGGCCTCCGGCACGCTGACCTTCCAGGCCGGGGAGACCCGCAAGACGGTGGCGGTGAACGTGCTGGGCGACACGGCGCCCGAGTCGGAGGAGGTCTTCCTCCTCACCCTTGGCAACGCCACGGGGACCACCCTGGGCGACGGACAGGCCCTGGGCACGATCGTTGACGAGGAGGGGTGCCCGAGCCCGAACCTGCTGGCCGACGGTGGCGCCGAGGAGGGTACGGCCGACTCCGACCTGCCGGGCTGGACGCAGGCGGCCGGCGCCTGGAAGCGGCGCTTCGCCGATCCGGTGCCGCTCGACGGCCTGGCCTCGCTGTCCTCCAGCGGCTCGCGGACGGCGGAGCTGTCCCAGGAGGTGGACCTCACGCCCTACGCGTCGCGGATCGACGCGAGCAGCCAGGAATTCCTCTTCGAGGGCTTCGTCCAGTCGCTGGCGGCGGCTCAGCCCGACGGTGCTCAGGTGGTGGTCGAGTATCTCGACGCTGCCAAGGCCACGGTGCTCGGATCGTTCAACTCGGGAGAGATCCTCAGCGCCGGGACCTGGAAGGCGGTCGTGGACGCCCGCGTGGTTCCGGTCGGGACGCGGTGGGCCCGGGTGCGCGTACTCGGGGTCGAGCACGGAGAGGAGGGTATCGACGCCTTCTTCGACCGCCTGGGCCTGCGCTCGCTGGGGGTCCCGGCCCTTTCGGTGACCGCTCCCTCGGTGGTGGAAGGGAACGCCGGCACGCTGGCGGCGCGGTTCGAGCTGCGGCTCTCCTGCCCGGCTCCAGTCTCCCTGGACGTGGCCTATGCCACGGCGAACGGCACGGCGGCGGCGGGCAGCGACTATGACGCCGCCTCGGGCACCGTCACCTTCGCCGCGGGCGAGGACGTGAAGACGTTGGACGTGGCCGTGCGCGGCGACCTCGTGGACGAGGCCGACGAGACGTTCTTCCTCGACCTCGGAGCCGCGACCGGCCTGGTGGTGCTCGATCCCCGCTCGGCGGGATCGATCGAGGACGACGACGGTCCGGTGTCCCTCTCGGTCTCCGACGGCTATGGGGACGAGGGCGACACCGGCACGGCCGAGATCCAGTTCACGGTGAGCCTGCCGGCGCCCAGCGGCAAGACCGTCAAGGTGAATTACGCCACCGTGGCCGGCACGGCTACATCCGGGCAGGATTTCACCGCCGTCTCCGGCACGCTGACCTTCAATCCCGGCGTCGAGAGCCTGACGGTGGCCGTGCCCGTCAAGGGGGACCGGGTGGACGAGGCGGACGAGACGTTCACGCTGCGCCTGAGCGCTCCGGTCAACGCCTCCCTCGCCGACGCGGACGGCGCGGGCACGATCCTCGACAACGACCAGACCGCGCTGAGCATCGCCGACGCGGCCGTGCTCGAAGGCAACGGCACGGGCGTGAGCCTCGTGTTCCCCGTCACCCTGTCGATCCCCGCGGACCGTCCGGTGCTGGTGAGCTATGGCACGGTAAACGGCACGGCCATCGCCGGGACGGACTACCAGGCCGCCTCAGGCACGCTGACGATCGCTCCGGGAACCCTCTCCGGCACGATCTCCGTGGCCGTGCTGGGCAACACGGTGGAGCAGCTCGACCGCACCCTCCTGGTGCGCCTCGACAACCCCCAGGTCGCGACGCTGGCCGATCCCGAGGCCCAGGGCACGATCCGCGACGACGACGGCATCCTGATCAACTTGAGCGCCGACGCCACGGTGACCGAGGGCGACAGCGGGACGGCGAACGCCTCGTTCACCGTCAGCGTGGCCAACAACAACACCAGGACGGTCACTGTGAGCTACTCGACGGCGAGCGCCACGGCGGTGAGCCCGGCGGACTTCACGGCCGTCACCGGGACGCTGACCTTCCCGCCGGGCACCAGCCTGCGGACGTTCACCGTGCCCGTGGTGGGGGACCTCGTCGAAGAGGTGCTCCTGGAGACGTTCCAGGTCAAGCTCTCGGCCCCCAGCACCGGCACCCTGCAGCGGTCCACGGCGAACGTGACCGTGCTCGACAACGACGGCTGGGCGCTCACCAACACGGCCCGGTTCGACACGGTGCCCGGCTGCATCTTCCTCACCCGGAATTCCGCCGCGAGCGCCTGGAAGAAGCAGCAGATCGACCTCTCGAAGAGCTTCGACCAGACCTACCAGCTCTACCTCGGCTCAACCGACGCCGGGGGCGGCGGCATCGTCTTCGCGCTCCAGTCGCAGGGGCTCACGGCTCTGGGGGGCAGCGGCGGCGGCATCGGCTATTCGGGCATCACGCCGTCCGTAGGCGCCGAGATCGACCTCTTCCAGGATTCCGGCGAGCCAGTCTTCGATCACGTGGCCGTGGACCTCAACGGCAACACGGGCCATCAGGGAGTGGCCGCCGTCCAGGCCAGTCCGGTCTCGGCCAACGTCGAAGACGGCCAGCGGCACGACCTGCGGGTGATCTGGAACGCCGCGGCCAAGGTGCTGGACGTCCATCTGGACGGCTCAGAGCGGCTGACCTACGGCGCCGACGTCGTCAGCCAGATCTTCGGCGGCAACTCCACCGTCTACTTCGGTCTCACGGGCTCGGACGGCTCCACGGCCGACGACCGCTACTTCTGCCCAACGGTGCAGTGCGCCGATCCCATCCAGCCGGCCCAGGTCTCGGTGGGCGACGCCCGCATCCAGGAAGGCAACACTGGGACCTTCTCCCTGGTGTTCCCGGTGACCCTGTCCTGCCCGAGCTCGCAGCAGGTTACGGTGAGCTTCGCCACGGTGGACGGCACGGCCCGCGCCGGCAGCGACTACACCGCCACCTCCGGCAGCCTGACCTTCCAGCCGGGAGAGACCAGCAAGGACGTCGTTGTGCCCGTCTTCGGTGATCTGGAGGTGGAGCCCGACGAGACCTTTACCGTTTCTCTCTCGGGCGCCGCCAACGCCGTGACGCGGTACGCGCAGGGGACCGGCACCCTCCTCACCGAGGACACCGGCGTGGTTCTGGTGACGCCGCAGATGATCGAAGGCAACGGCACGCTCGAGTTCCTGTTCGACCTGACCCTGACCACGCCGCTGTCCGTCCCGGTCTCCTTCACCTGGGCCCCGGCGGACGGCACGGCCCGCGCCGGCAGCGACTACGCCACCCTTTCCGGGAGCGTCACCTTCGCGCCCGGCGAGACCCGCAAGCCCATCACCCTGCGCATCCTGGGTGACACGGCCTTCGAGCCGGACGAGACCTTCAAGCTCCGGTTCACCAACGTGGTCAACGCCATCGTCCCGGCGGAGATGACCGTCACCCTGCTCGACGACGACGACTGCCCAACGCCCAACCTGCTGCGCAACGGTGGCGGCGAAGAGGCGCTGCTGGCCAACGGCGACCTGCCCGGCTGGACCGAGGTCCTGGGGGCCAACTGGACGCGTCAGGGCTTCTCGAGCGGAGCCCTCCTCTTCCCGGCCGCCTTCCAGGGCAGCGTCTTCATCCACCCTGGCCCGCCCACCGTGCCCACGCTCAACGAGCTGCGGCAGGACGTGGACGTCTCCAGCTTCGCACGCAATATCGACGACGGGCTCCAGCGCTTCGCGTTCGATAGCTTCATCCGGACCTATCCCGAGAACCCGCCGGACGCCGCCCGCCTGGTGCTCGAATACCGCGACGCCGCCAACGCCCAGGTTCTGGCTTCGCTGGACACCGGCTTTGTCACTCCGACCACGGGCTGGCTGCGCATGTCGGACCTGAGGACGGCTCCGGTGGGCACCCGGTTCATCCGCGTCCGGCTGATCGGTGAACGGCGGACCAGTGGCGATCCCTGGGCCGACGCCTACTTTGACGCCCTGTCGCTTGTGGCCCTCCGGATGCCGGGCCTGCGCGTCGACGACCTCTCATTCGCCGAGGGCAACTCGGGGGTCCAGACGTTCGAGTTTCCGGTGACTCTCACCTGCGCCGGCACCCAGCCGATCACGGTCGCCTACCTGACCGCCGACGGCACGGCCACGGCCGGCACCGACTATCAGGCCACCTTCGGCACGCTGACGTTCCCCCCCGGCCAGACCACCGCCAAGATCAGCGTGCCCGTCCTGGGCGACGTGTTCAGTGAGGGCAACGAGACCTTCTTCGTGAAGCTGGCCAGCCCGGTCAACGCCGGCATCGTCCGGACGCCGGCTACCGGTACCATCCTGGAAGACGAGTCCTCCGTCTCGATCGCGGGCACGAGCGCGACCGTGACCGAAGGGAGCTCAGGCCAGGTCCAGGCGGTGTTCACCGTCACGCTGTCCAAGGCCAGCAACCTGCCGGTCGCCGTCGACTGGACCACCGTGGACGGCACGGCCACCGCGGGCTCCGACTACGTGGCGGCCTCGGGCACCTTGCAGTTCGATCCCGGCCAGACCAGCAAGACGGTCTCCGTGGCCGTGCTCGGCGACACGCTGGTGGAGCCCGACGAGACCTTCCTCGTCCGCCTGAGCAACCC
>CAXTNS010000119.1:2400-7180 GCA_964245465.1 uncultured Thermoanaerobaculia bacterium | reverse complement strand
CCGAGGCCACGGGGACCATCCGGCAGGACGACGTCACGCTCTCGATCGGCGACGCCTCCGTGCTCGAAGGAAACACGGGCACCGTGGCCGCCACCTTCACGGTCACCCTCTCGCAGGCCATCACGCAGGCCGTGACCTTCAAATACAAGACCGAGGACCGCTCGGCCACCGCGCCCCAGGACTACACGGCCGTCACCAACGGCTCCGGGTCCATCCCGGCGGGCGCCACGAGCACGACCCTCACCATCTCCGTGAAGGGCGACACCCTCTTCGAGACCGGCGAGATCTTTGCGGTGGTCCTGAACACCCCGGTCAACGCCACGATCCTCAACGGCGAGGGCACCGGCACCATCGCGGACGACGACGACTGCCCGAGCCCGAACCTGATCAAGAACGCCGGTAACGAGGACGCCCTTGTCAACGGCGAGATTCCGGGCTGGACCGAAGCCGTGGGCACCACCTGGGGCCGGAGCACCAGCAGCGCCTTTGCCGGCAACAGCAAGTTCCTCCCCGGATCAGTGGCCGACGCTGAGCTGCGGCAGGACGTGGACGTCTCCATGTTCGCCCCCATCATCGACGGCGGCATCCAGCGGTTCTCGTTCTCCGGCTGGCTGGCCCTGAACTCGCCGAGCGACACCGGCCGCATCGTCCTGGAGTACCGCGACGCCGCCAACCAGAACGTCCTCGGCGTCTACGACTCCGGCGTCCCGGCGCTCAGGGCAGCCTGGTATCAGGCCGCTTCGCTCGGCGTGGCGCCTCCGGGTACCCGCTGGATCCGGGTGCGGCTGATCGCCCACCGCGTGGCCGCCAGCGGATCCATCGACGTCTACTTCGACGCCCTGGAGCTGCGCACGCTGGGCACGGCGGTACTCACCCTCGCGGACGTCCCGCTGGCGGAAGGGAACGCGGGCACCAAGCCCTTCACCTTCCCCGTGACCCTGAACTGCGCCCAGACCGCCCCGGTCACCGTCGACTACGCGTCCTCGGAAGCCAATGCCGAGGCGGGGCTCGACTACACGCAGGTTTCCGGCACGCTGACGTTCCAGCCGAGCCAGACGGTGCTCAACATACCCGTCACGGTCTTCGGCGACACGCGCGTCGAGGGCGACGAGCAGTTCTTCGTCGATATCCGGAGCTCCTCCGGTCCGATCCTGCTCATCCCGCGCGGCACCGGCACGATCCTGGAAGACGATCGCCCGGCCTCCGTGGCCCTCACCGGCACGCTGCGAGACATCAAGATCCCCCATCCGGACTTCGAGAACTATCTGGGCAGCGACCTGGGGATCGTCCAGCCCCTGCTCGGACCGGACAAGAAGCCGGTCTACGCCGGGCTCACGGACAATCCCTCGACCCACGGGCAGGCGGCGTTCGACCAGTGGTTCCACGACGCCCCGGGTGTGAACCTGACGATCCCGTACACGATCACCCTGACGCCGTCCACTTCGGATCCGCGGATCTTCCGCTACTCGAACCTGGCGTTCTGGCCGATCGACAACCAGCTCTTCGGCAACCAGGGCAACAACCACAACTTCCACATGACCTATGAGATCCACACGAAGTTCCTGTACAGCGGCAACGAGATCTTCCGCTTCTATGGGGACGACGACATCTGGGTGTACCTCAACGGCAAGCTGGCGCTCGACATGGGCGGCGTCCACAACCCCTATGAGGACGTCATCGACGTCGACGGTAAGGCCGCGGAGCTGGGGATGGGGAAGGGCCAGGTCTACGATTTCGACATCTTCTGGGCCGAGCGCCACACCGTCGGCTCCAGCGTACAGATGGAGACCACGCTGGCCTTCGGCGCCGTCGATCCGGGCGTGTTCCAGCTCAGCGCTCCCACCTACGAAGTAACGGAGAGTGGCACGGTCGCCACCATCAGCGTCCTGCGCACCCGCGGGGCTGACAGCGAGGTCTCGGTGACCTATGGAACCTCCAACGGCACGGCCACGGCGCCGGGGGACTACGCGGCGACCACGGGGACGCTCACCTTCCGCGACGGCGAGGCCGGGCCAAAGACGTTTACCATCCCCATCGCCGACGACTCCACCGTGGAGCCCGCGGAGACGGTCAACGTGACCCTCAGCAACCCCACGGGGGGCGCCGAGCTCGGTTTGGCCGCGGCCATCCTCACCATCCAGGACGACGACGCCCGGCCGGTCCTTACGGCCAACAAGACCGACGCGCTCGTCCAGGACGTCAACGGCGACGGCCAGGCCTCGCCCGGTGACCGGCTGCGCTATGAGATCCGGATCGCCAACTCGGGCACGGGCCCGGCGGCGGGAGTCGTCCTCACCGATCCCCTCCCGGCGAACACCCATCTGGTGGCCGGCTCGGTCACCACCTCCCAGGGGAGCGTCACGGGCACGGCGCCGGTGACGGTGTCCGTCGGTTCGATCAATACGGGCGCTTCCGTGACGGTCGCCTTCGACGTCACGGTTGACGATCCGGTGCCGGCTGGCATCACCACGCTCACCAACCAGGGGCGGGTGACCGGTACGGGGATCACGGAGCTGGTGACGGACGATCCGGACACCCCGCAGGCGGGCGACGCCACGGTGACCCCGGTCACCAGCAAGCCGGACCTCGCGGCGTGCAAGACGGCCTCTCTGGTGGCCGACAACGACAGCAACGGCCAGCCGAGCCCCGGCGACGTGCAACGCTACGAGATCGTGATCGAAAATCGCGGCAGTGGCCGGGCCACGGGCGTCGTGCTCGACGATCCCACGCCCGCCCATGCCGCGGTGATCGCGGGCTCCGTCACGTCCACGCAGGGCACGATCGACACCGAGAGCCCGGTGAAGGTGAGCCTCGGCAATCTCTCGGCGGGTGCCTCAGCCACGGTCCGGTTCGACGTGAGGATCGACAACCCGCTGCCGGCCGGCGTCCGGGACGTCCGCAACCAGGGCATGGTGGCCAGCCAGGAGCTGCCCACGGTCCTGACGGACGATCCCGCTCTGGGTGGTACAGCCGACGTCACGGTGACGGCCATCACGGCGGCGCCGGTGCTGGTGGCCGAGAAGACCGCCGCCCTGGCCACGGACGGAGACGCGGACGGCGACGGCGTGCCGTCCCCCGGCGACACGATCGAGTACTTGGTGACCGTGCACAACCGGGGCAACACCTCGGCCACGACGGTGGTGGTGGACGATCCGGTGCCGGCTCATACGTCGCTGGTGGCCGGCTCGGTGTTGCTGTCGCAGGGCACGGTGGTGGCCACGTCTCCCTCCGTGCGGGTGGCTCTGGGTGAGATCGCGGGCGGCGGGTCCGCCACGGTCCGCTTCCGGGTGCGGGTGGCCTCGCCCATCCCCGCGGGCATCCGCGAGGTCTCGAACCAGGCTCTGGTGACGAGCGCCGAGCTGCCCCAGGTGAGGTCGGACGACCCCACCGTCGGCGGCGCGGCCGATCCCACGGTGACGCGCATCACGGCGGCGCCCGTGCTGGCGGTGGAGAAGAAGGCCATGCTGGCCGAGGACCGCGACGGTGACAACGTCGCCTCGCCGGGTGACACGCTGCTCTACCGCATCACCATCGCCAACCGCGGCAACACGCCGGCCACGGCCGTGACGCTGCGCGACGCGATCGATGTGGATACGGACTATGAGGCCGGCTCTCTCCAGGTCTCTCAGGGAACGATCACAACCGAGCAGCCGGTCGAGGCCACGCTCGGCGAGATCGGGGCCGGCGAAACTGCCACGGCGACCTTCCGGGTCACGGTAGACGCGGCCTTCCCGGCGAACCGCACCGAGGTCGCCAGCCAAGCCCGGGTCACGAGCACCGAGCTGTCCGAGGTGCTGAGCGACGATCCGGAGACGGCGGCCCCGGGTGACGCGACCCGTACGCCGGTCTTCCTGACGCCATCCGCTTCGATCAATGACGTAACGGTTTCCGAAGACGCTGGCACCGCGAGCCTCACCGTAACTCTGTCGTTCGCCTCGAACCGCGAGGTGAAGATCGATTCCGCGACGGCGGGCGTCTCCGCCACAGCCGGTGTGGACTTCACGGCCAACAGCGGGATCCTCGTCTTCGCTCCGGGAGAGACCACGAAAACGATCACCATATCGATCACGAACGATCTCCTCGATGAGACGGACGAGACCTTCGCAGTGAATCTGACCGATCCCGTCCGATCTGTCCTAGGTGACGCCGAGGCGGTCGTTACGATCACGGATGACGACGCGGCTCCGGTGGCGACGGTGAGCAGTGCCAGCGTGTCCGAGTCGGCAGGTACGGCGGAGCTGACCGTGACGCTGTCCGCCCCGAGCGGCCTGGAGGTCCGGGTCGATTACACCACGGTGGACGGCACGGCTCTGGCCGGTGCGGATTACACGGCCGCGGCGGGCACGTTGGTGTTCCAGGCAGGTACGACGAGCCTGACGGTGTCCGTGCCGGTCCTCAACGACGCTCTGGACGAGGCAGACGAGACGTTCCAGGTCGGTCTGTCGAACGCCGTAAACGCGACAGTTGGCAACGCTGGGACGGTAACGATCACCGATGACGACGAAGCACCGTCGGTTTCGATCGCCAGTCTGTCCGTCTCGGAAAGCGCCGGAACGGCTGAGCTGACAGCCACGCTGTCCGCTCCGAGCGGTCGTGAAATCCGGGTCGATTACGCGACGGCTAGCGGTACGGCTACCGCGGGTACGGATTACACCTCGAAGTCGGGCACGCTGACGTTCCCCGCGGGTACGACGAGCCTGACCCTCTCGGTGCCGGTAACGAACGATGTCCTGGACGAGGTTGACGAGACGTTCCTGGTGAACCTCTCGAATCCGGTCAA
>CAXTNS010000119.1:0-2300 GCA_964245465.1 uncultured Thermoanaerobaculia bacterium | reverse complement strand
TTCCTGGTGAACCTCTCGAATCCGGTCAACGTCACGCCTGGCGGCGCCGCGACGGTGACGATCGTGGATGACGAGGGTACGCCGACGCTTTCGATCTCCGACGTGACAGTCACGGAGGGCGATACTGGGACAGTTACGGCCGAGCTGACGGTGACGCTCTCAGCGGCCAGCGGCCAGAATGTAACGGCCGCCTACGCGACGGCGAACGGCACGGCCACGGCGGGTTCGGATTACCAGGCCGCGAGCGGCATCCTCACCATCCCGGCGGGCTCGCTCACGGCCAAGATCCAGGTCCAGGTCGTGGGAGACGAAGTGGACGAAGCCGACGAGACCGTCCATGTCGCCCTTGCCAGTCCCGTGGGGGCCACGCTGGCGGATGGCGCAGGCGTGATCACCATCACCGACGATGACGAGCCCTTGGCCCACATCACCGTTAATGACGTGAGGGTGGTGGAAGGCAACCAGGGCACCAAGGACGCGATCTTCGCCATCGAGCTGGCTCATCCGAGCACTGCCGAGGTGCGGGTCGGCTACGCCACGGCGGATGGAACCGCCACGGCGGGCCCGGACTATTCGGCGGTGAGCGGGACCCTCGTCTTCGCACCGGGCGAGTTCCGGAAGACCGTCACCGTGAAGGTGAAGGGTGACCTGCTGCTGGAGCCGGACGAGACGTTCACCGTGAATCTCAACAACGCCATAGGGGCTGTCATCGACGATGGCAGCGGCACGGGCACCATCGAGGACGACGAGGATTGCCCGGGTCCCAACCTGCTGGCCAATCCCGGAGCCGAGCAGGGCTCGTCCAGCGCGATCACGAGTTGGAGGGAGGTCATCGGCTCGGATTGGCAGGTGCGCACCAGCAGCCCGTCGCCCGCGGAAGGATCGGGTTACTTCTACGCCGGCAACACGTCGTTCGCGGAGCTGGCGCAGGACGTCAACGTCGCCGCCTACGCGACCCCCATCGACCTCGGGGCTCAGACCTTCGCCTTCCAGGGCAAGGTACGCTCCCGCAACGAGAATCCTTCGGACACGTCGCGGATCGTGGTGGAGTACCGCAACGCCGCGAACAACGTGGTGCTCGGCGCCTTTGACACGGGCGAGATCGCGAGCCCGCTGAGCTGGCAACAGGTTGCCGACAGCCGTCCGGCTCCCGCGGGCACCCGCTGGATCCGGGTGCGGCTGATCGCCGACCGCTTCCAGAACAAGACGGGCGGGGGCTCGCAGTGCAAAACGGGCGGTACCCAGTGCTACACCAACGACGGCTACTTCGACGCCCTGTCGTTACGGCCGCTGGGGACCCCGGCGATCACGATCGACGACGTCACCCTCTATGAGGGGACCTCGGGGACCCGCAACGCCGTTTTCAACGTGACGCTTTCCTGCGCGGTGGGCTCCGACGTGTCCGTCGCGTACGTCACGGCGAATGGCACCGCCCAGGCAGGTCCGGACTACGTGGCGGCTTCAGGGACGCTGGTGTTCCCGGCCGGGACGACGCAGCGGACGATCGCCGTGACCGTCAAGGGTGACCAGGTGCACGAGTCGGCCGAGACGTTCAAGGTGAACCTCAGCGGCGCGCAACCGTCCGGCCAGGCCGTGATCGCCGATCCGCAGGGTCTCGGCACGATTCTGGACGGCAACGCCTGTGCTCACTCGCCGGGACACTGGAAGAGCCACACCTCGGACTGGACGATCCAGGTGGTGGTCATGGGCGGGGTCACCTACAACGCCTCGCAGATGCTGACGTTCCTGAGCTACGGCGGCTCGGACTCCTCGCTCCATCTGGCGCGGCAACTGGTGGCCACGAGGCTGAACCTGGCCATCGGCTCGGACCCCGCCGCCGCAACCGTAGCCGCCACGGCCGACGTCTTCCTGACCACCGTTCCTCCGGGGAGCAACCCCCAGGGAACGGTCCGGATCCAGGCCAATCTGCTCAAAGACCTGCTCGAGGACTTCAACGACCAGGATTGTGAGGAGGATGACTGACTATGCCGCGGGGGACCTGCTAGAGTTCCCGCGTGAACGGTGTCGTTCTGGCCGCTCTGGCGGGTCTTCTCGCGGGTCTCGTCCACGCCCTCTCGGGGCCGGATCACCTGTCGGCCGTGGCGCCGCTGGTGATCCAGGAGCCGAAGCGGCGGTGGCGGATGGGGCTCTTCTGGGGGATCGGCCACAGCCTCGGCGTGTGGGCGATCGGCCTCCTGGCCCTGGGGCTGCGGGGTATCCTGCCCGTCGAGAGCCTCTCCTCCTGGAGCGAGCGGCTGGTGGGCGCGGTGCTGATCGGGGTGGGACTCTGGGGACTGCGG
>CAXTNS010000118.1:7747-13503 GCA_964245465.1 uncultured Thermoanaerobaculia bacterium | reverse complement strand
TCAAAGAGGCGAGCATCAACTCGGGCACGTTCTCGGGCAGAGGCGCGATAGCCGCGAGGGTCAGGGCAGGCGGGCCGCCGAGGAACACGGTCACGGGCAGGGCCTGTCCCCGCGCTTCCGCGATCGAATAATGAAAGCCGCCGCCCTTGCCGATCTGCCAGTGCATGCCGGTCGTTCGCTGATCGTGGACGTGGAGGCGGTACATGCCGAGGTTGTGCCCCTTGCCGTCCGGATGCTCGGTGTAGACGAGTGGCAGGGTGATGAACGGGCCGCCATCCTCGGGCCAGGTGGTGAGCACGGGCATGCGGTCCAGGCGCACGTCGGAAGTGACGACTTCGGAGACCGGTCCAGACCCGCGGCGTGAGGAGCCGATCGAGAGCGCCTCCCGGGCGATGTCGCGGGCGCCCCAGAGCTTCCCCGGCGTGGGCGGCAGCAGTGTTTCCGCGAGATGGACGAGCCGGCGGATCAGGCGCAACGGGCGTGTGCCGAAGGCCATCTCCGCCCGCCGCGCCGTGCCGAAGAGGTTGGTAGCGAGCGGAAAGTCCGAGCCCTTGACGTTGGTGAACAGCAGGGCCGGCCCGCCCGCCGCGATCACCCGGCGATGGATCTCCGCCACCTCCAGCCGGGCCTCCACCGGCGCCTCCACAATGACGAGGTCGCCGTCGCGGCGGAGTTGGTCGAGGAAGGCGCGGAGGTCGGGATAGGTCATATCGGCCATGGCAGGGAGAGTGTATCCGAGGAAACCGCCACGGCCGGATGGGAGCGAGGCGCCGGAGGTGCCGGACGCCTCGCGAACTTGGAGTTGAAGAAACTCAGTTGCAGGGCTGCTGTTGTTGGAGGCAGGGGTTAACAGGCTCAACGATCCGGTGATAACGAATGGTCGTCGTCTGCGATCCGGAAGCGGATTGAACCGGGCTGCTGCTATCCGTCACATTCGCGGAAACGGTGACCGTCGCAGTGGTGTTGACATTCGAGCCACAGAAGGGCGCCGAGTAAGTTGTGCGAGCCCCCTGGGAGACGCCGTTCTTGTACATCGTCGAAGCGTAAGGCGAGGTACCTCCAGAAATATTGGTGGTCCAGTTGATGATGACGCAATCGTACTGGTAAATGTCAATCGTCGCAGGCTGGTCCGAAGTCACCGTAGCAGAAAGCGGTGACGTTACCGGCGGGCAGATCGAGTTCGTCGCCGACTTACTCCAGGAGGAAGGGTTCAGGCCGGAGCTGACCATTTCCCCGTAACCATAGGACTCGCAGGGAGGTCCGCCGTTGCGGCTGGCCGATGCGGTGGCGCTGACGTTGGCTCCACTCCGGGGTCCGTCGGTCACAGTCTGGGTGGTCTCGGCCCCATTGTACCAGGCTTTGGCGAAGGCATAAGCGTAGACCTGGCCGGTGAAACCACAGTTGGCGTTGAAAGTCGCGCTTGCGTTCGCCCACGTTCCCTGGACACTTGTCCCGGGACCGGCCGCGGCATCGTACGAGAAGTTGATGGCACAGCTCACCTTGGACAGGTCGATTTCCTCCCCGCTGTCCTCAGAGACCTGAGCGAGCGCCAGCGCCCTCTGAGAATTCGTGATGGCCTTGCGATGATTTGCGATGGCTTTGCGAAGCTCGGCTGTCGGATGAGCACGGAGCTCGGCCTGCAACTTCTGGAGCTGCCTTTTCAGGTCGTGGATCTTCCAGGTAAAGCCGGGGACGCCGAACACGAAGCTCTCGACCTCACCGGCTCTGAGCTCCCTTTGCAAGACCCCGTCGGATACGATCTTCCACCCCTCCCGTTGAAGCTGCGCGAGGACATCGTCCCCTGAATTCTGGCCGGCCTGCGCCAGGATGGGGTGCGCGGCTCCGAGTAGCGACAGACACAATGCGAGAGAGATGAACAACTTTTTCGTCATTGCAGACTTCTCCTACAAGACGCCCGGCCCCAAATGGCCGCGCGCCAATCTCAACAAAAGGGAGGCAGATAGGCTACTTCAGCATCGGACAAAGAGGAGCCTAAAGGAGGTCTCTTTCTACTGGCAACAGATTCTAAAAATTTTATACTCTGAATGGAAGTTCAGCCATTCTATCGGCAACTTCTACGTAGCCAGAGGCCCTGCAATGTACAGATTCTCTCGCCTGCCGGCAAAGAGCTGACGGCGAGAACAACCTCCGCCGAACAGACATACTTCCCTACGGCGTTATTGCAGATCGAGGAAGGCGCGTAGATCGGGATCGGTCGAGCCGGCCATGGCGGAGAGAGTCTGTATCTGGACTCTCCCCACCGAGGAGGGCCGCCGAAGCAAGCCCGTGGCAAGTCAAGTCACATCAATTCTCCGGAAGGCAGACACGGGTTCCGCAGTTGCCACCACCACTGGAGATGCGGCTGTAGACCGTGGTCGAATGGGAGGCCTGCTTGAACGTGTTGACACTATCGGTCACGTCGGCACGAACGGTGATCGTTCGGGTGGAGTTGGCGTTGACACCACAGACCCAGGTGGAATAGGTGGTGCCGCTGGCCACGTAGGCGTTGTTGAAGTATATGTTGGACGTGTAGCCCGGAGTACCGTACGAGATGCTCACCGTCCACGTGATGTAGACGCAATCGCCATCCCAGAGAGTAACGCTCGAGCCATAATCCGAGTTGACTGAAACCTGGAGCGGGGTCGGCGGAGGTGGGCAGCTATAGTTCGTCACCTCCTTGCTGTAGGAGGAGGGACTCAAACTGTAGCTGACCATCTCCCCAAAGGCTCTAGACTCGCAGGGACCTACGCCGTTACGGCTGGCGGTCGCGGTCGCGCTGACGTTGGCTCCGCTCCGGGGTCCGTCCGTCACAGTATCGGTCGTCTCGGCCCCGTTGACATAGGCTTTGGCAAAAGCAAAGGCATAAGCTTGACCGGAGAATCCCCCACAGTTGGCGCTGAAGCTCGCGCTCGCGCTCGCGGTCACTCCCTGGACGTCCGTCTTGGCCGCCGCCGTGGCGTCGTACGAGAAGTTGATGGTACAGCTCACCTTGGACAGATCGATTTCCTCTCCGCTCGCCTCGGCGGCCTGGGCGAGCGCCAGCGCCCGCTGAGAATTCGTGATGGCTTTACGATGATTGGTGATGGCCTTGCGAAGCTCGGGCGTTGGATTGGCCCGGAGCTCAGCTTGCAGTTTCCGGAGCTGTCTCTGCAGGTCCTGGATTTTCCAGAGAAAACCCGGCACGCCGAACACGAAGCTCTCGACCTGGCCGGGGACCAGTTCCCGCTGCAGGACGCCGTCCTGCACGATCTTCCACCCCTCCCGTTGAAGCTGTGCGAGCGTATCTTCCCCGGAATTTCGATCAACCTGCGCCAGGGTGGGGCTCGCGGTACCGAGAAGCGAGAAACACAGTACGAGGGAGAGGAACAACTTCTTCGTCATTGCAGACTTCTCCTCACAAGCCGCCCGGCCCCAATGGCCGGGCGCCAATCTCAGCAGAAGAGAGGGAGAGGCGAGGACTTCAAAGATCCAGCGGCGGAAGCCTAGAGCAGGGATCTTTCTAATGTCAACAGAATCTAATACTTTACATCAATGCTGTGGCCAAGCCAGTGCCCTTGGTAATTCCGCGCCAGGAAAAAAACTTGTGCGGCGCAGATTTACTCAGTGAGGCAATGCGGGACTCTCGGTCTTCTGGATTTATCTATTGACTTATGTTGCTGGCATTATGTTATCTTCCACCCCTCCATTTGAAGCTGTGCGAGGACGTCGTCCCCTGACTTCTGATCGGTCTGCGCCAGGACGGGGTTCACGGCTCCGAGCAGCGACAGACAAAGCGCGAGGGAGATGAACAAACTTCTTCGTCATTGCAGGGCTTCTCCTCACAAGACGCCCGGCCTCAAGGGCCGCACGCCAATCTCGGCACAAAGGAAATGGAGCTACTTCAAAGATCGAGCGGTGACAAGGAGAGACGCCTGGAGCCGTACGGCCCCAGGCGTCTCATGAACGTTTCATCAGGCTGCTGGCGAGAGGCTCGCTATGGACAGACGGGAACCGCCTTGCCGTCCGAGTAGACGGTGTAGCAACCCCCGCCGCCGGTGGTCACGGTATGGCTGCGAATGGTGATGGCCGGCGCCGACGCGCTCTTGGACTGAACCGGGTTGCCACTGTCCGTGACAGTGGCGGAAACCGTGACGATTCTGGAGCTGTTCGTGCGCACGTTGCAGTAATTCGCCGAATACGTCGTGCGCGCACCCTGAGACACGTTGTTCAGATACATCGTCGAGTTGTAAGCCGGGGTACCGCCCGAGATGTTCGTCGTCCAGGTGATGTAAACGCAATCGGTATCGTAGAGGTCGATGATGGTGGAGTATGCGTTCGAAGTGACCGTGACGTTAAGAGGCGTCGATACCACGGGGCAACTCGAATTCGACGCCGATTGTGAGTAGGAGGTGGGGTTCAGGCTGTAGCTGACCATCTCCCCGTAGGAGTACGACTCGCAGGGAGAGCCGCCGTTGCGGCTGGCGTACGCGGTGGCGCTGACGTTGGCCCCGCTCCGGGGTCCATCGGTCACGGTCTGGGTCGTCTCCGCCCCGTTGATCCAGGCCTTGGCGAAGGCATAGGCGTAAACCTGGCCGGTGAAGCCGGCACAGTTGGCGCCGAAGGTCGCGCTCGCGTTCGACCACGTCCCTTGGACGTCCGTCTTGTAAGAGGCCGCGGCGGCGTACGAGAAATTGATGGCGCAGCTCACCTTGGACAGATCCGCCTCGGCCTCGCCATTGGCTTCAGCGGCTCGGGCGAGCTCCAGCGCCCGCTGAGCGTTCGCGATGGCCTTGCGGTGATTGGCGATCGCCTTCCTCAACTCGGGCGTTGGCTTGGCTTTGAGCTCGGCGCGCAGTTTCCGGAGCTGTTTTCCCAGATCCTGGATCTTCCAGGTGAACCCTCCGGCACCGAAAACGAAGCTCTCGACCTCACCGGCTCTGAGCTCCCTTTGCAAAACTCCGCCGGACACGATCTTCCATCCCTCCCGCTGAAGCTGAGCGAGGACATCTTGCTCCGAATTCTGGTCGGCCTGCGCCAAGATGGGGTTTGCGGCTCCGAGTAGAGACAGGCACAGTACGAGAGAGATGAACAACTTCTTCGTCATTGCAGACTTCTCCTACAAGACGCCCGGCCCCAATGGCCGCGCGCCAATCTGGTGGAAGGAAGGCCGATGCTACTTCGTCTTCTTCAACATCGAACGCAGAAAGCCTAGGGAGTCATCTTTCTAGTGTCAACCAATTCTAAAATTTTTATACTTGAGGGATGGTGGGGCGTTCTTTTGGTAAATTCCACGCGAGAAACACCTTCCAGTGTGCAGATTCACTCATCTGCCTATGCAAGCCACGAGACCCCAGGGATGGTTTCGTAAAAGCAATATAAACAATCATATTCGTAAGGATCGATTATCATTCGATCATCGGGCTCTCCTCCGGAGCCCGCGATCCCGTAAGCTTCCCTGGAACGGAAAAGGAGATCCCGTGTCCCACCCCATGCCGCGCCCGTTGCCCAAGCAGCGCCCCGCCTTCCGGTCGACCCGCCGCCGGGGGCGGATGATCCGCCTTACCCTGCTGTTCCTGGCCGTCCTGGCCGTGGTGCTGGCCATCGCGTCCGGAGGCGGCTGGTTCTGGTTTCGGGGGCGGCTGGAGGACAGCCTGCCGCAGCTCGACGGCGAGCGGACGGTCGCGGGGCTCTCGGCGCCGGTGGAGATCGAGCGGGACGATCTCGGCGTGCCCACGATCCGCGCCGCCTCGCGTGTGGACGCCGCCCGCGCCCTGGGG
>CAXTNS010000118.1:3851-7737 GCA_964245465.1 uncultured Thermoanaerobaculia bacterium | reverse complement strand
GCGGCGGGAGAGCTGGCGGAGGTCTTCGGCCCGGCCGCTCTCGAAACGGACAAGGAGCACCGCGTCCACCGGTTCCGGGACGTGGCCCGCCGGGTGGTGGCGATGGCGGCGGGCGAGGACCGGGCCGTGCTGGAGGCCTACGCCGCGGGCGTTAACGCGGGCCTCACCGCTCTCGGGTCCAAGCCGTTCGAATACCTGGCGGTGCGCGCCGATCCCGCCCCGTGGCGGAAGGAGGACTCGATCCTCGCCGTCTATGCCATGTTCTTCGAGCTCAACGACGAGCGGGGGACGAAGGAATCGAATCTGGGCGTGCTGCACGACATGCTGCCCGCCGAGATGTTCGAGTTCCTGGCACCCAAGGGCACGGAGTGGGACGCGCCGATCGACGGCCGGCCGTTCGTGACGCCGCCCATTCCAGGACCGGAGGTCTTCAACCTGCGCCGGGGTCTGCCTCAAGCGGCGGGGAAAGCCGCGGCCTTCCGGCCGGAGCTACTGGATGAAAACGCCACGGCCGTGGGCAGCAACAACTGGGCGGTGGCCGGCACCCACACGGCCGACGGCCGGGCGCTGCTCGCGAACGACATGCACCTGGAGATCCGGGTGCCGAACACCTGGTATCGGGTCTCGATCGTCCGGCCGGACGGCCAAGGCGGCTCTCTGCGGCTGACGGGCGTCTCTCTGCCGGGGACCCCCCTGGTGGCCGTGGGCAGCAACGGCCACGTGGCCTGGGGCTTCACCAACAGCTACGGCGACTGGACGGACCTCGTGCTGCTGGAGAGGACGGACGCGCGGGACCCGGACCTCTACCGCACGCCCGAAGGGCCGAAGCGCCTCCGGAAGGTCACGGAGCGGATCCGCGTGAAGGGGCAGCCGGACGAGACGCTGGAGGTGAAGGAGACGATCTGGGGGCCGGTGATCGATATGGAGTCTCAGGGCCGGCCGCGCGCGCTCGCCTGGACCGCTCATCATCCGGAAGCCGTGAACCTGAGGATCAGCGGACTGGAGACGGCGCACAACCTGGAGGAGGCGATGGCGGTGGCGAACCGCTCCGGCATCCCGCCCCAGAACTTCGTGGTGGCCGACTCGACGGGCCGGATCGGCTGGACGATCCTGGGCCAGATCCCGCGCCGGCTGGGCTTCGACGGCCGTGTGCCGGTCTCCTGGGCCGACGGCTCGAACCGCTGGGCGGGCTGGCTCGCGCCGGAAGAGTTTCCACGCCTGGTCGATCCCCCCACGGGCCGCATCTGGACGGCCAACTCCCGGGTGGTGGAAGGCGCCATGCTCGCCCGGCTGGGCGACGGCGGCTACGACCTGGGGGCGCGCGGCAAGCAGATCCGGGACGACCTGATGAGTCTGGAGCGCGCCACGCCGAAAGACCTGCTGGCCATTCAGCTCGACGACCGCGCCCTGTTCCTGGAGCGCTGGCGCGGGGTGCTGCTGGCCGCCTTGGCGCCCCAGGCCGTGGCGGCCGATCCGCGGCGCCGCGAGCTGAAGCGGCTGGTACAACTCACCTGGACGGGCCGGGCCTCCGTCGATTCCGTGGCCTACCGGATGGTGCGGGCGTTCCGGGGGAACCTGCAGGGCATGGTCTTCACGGCTCTCACCGGCCAGGGGGACAAGCCCGACGTGGAGCGCTTCGGGCCGACGCCACAGTTCGAAGGGCCGCTGTGGCGGATCGTCACCGAACGTCCGCTCCACCTGCTCGACCCGAAGTACCAGAGTTGGGACGAGCAGATCCTGGCCGCCGTGGACGAGGTCTTCGCGGACCTGGAAAAACTGGGCACTCCGGAGCTGGCCGGCCGCACCTGGGGCGAGCGCAACACGGCGCGCATCCGGCACCCCCTGAGCCAGGCCGTGCCCACTCTGGGCCGCTGGCTGGACGTGCCGTCGCACCCGCTCCCGGGCGACGAGAACATGCCCCGCGTGCAGGGTGCCACCTTCGGCGCCTCGGAGCGTCTGGTGGTCTCGCCCGGCCACGAGGAGGCGGGTTTCTTCCACATGCCGGTGGGCCAGAGCGGCCATCCGCTCTCGCCGTACTACCGCAATGGGCACGAGGCCTGGGAGAAAGGAGAGCCGGCCCCGTTCCTGCCCGGGCCGGCGGTCCACCGTCTGCGGCTCAGGCCGGGACGTTGAGGCTTGGTATAATTGCTTTACCAAGTCCGCCACCTGGGGAGGAAACCGATGCCGCAGACCATCGTTCACGTGATCGCCACCTTCTTTGCCGAGATGGGAAAGGAGGACGACATGGAACGCGCCCTGCTGGAGATGATCGAGCCGACCCGGCGTGAGCCCGGCTGTATCCGCTACGACCTGGTGCGTTCGCTCAAGGGGGAAAGCTACACGGAGTTCGTCTTCATCGAAGAGTGGGAGTCGGAGGCCGCGCTCGACTCCCACGCCAAGATGCCACACTTTCTGGCCCTGCGAGGAAAGGTCAAGGACCTGATGGGATCGCTGCCGCGCGTGAGCCGGTACCGGCAGGTGGGGTGAGGCTCAGGGCGGGGACGAGCCCCGCCCTGACGTCCAGGCTTTACCGCGCCGCCCGTCTCCCGGCCAGGATCATCTCCCGGCCCGTCATGTACAGCAGGAGGGTGAGGAGCCCGAAGGGGATCAGCGAGAGGAAGTCCGCGCTGGCGCCGTTGAAGAAGGGATTGCTGGCCCGCATGGTCTCCGTGATCGACCGGTCGAAATTGGTCAGCACGCCCTGCGAGAAGGCGACCCCGATGCCGGCGATGGCGCCCCCCGCGATGTAGCCGGAGGCCATCAGCACGCCGGGGCTCTTGTCGCCCTCAGCGACCAGTTCTTCCTCGGTGAGGTTCTTGTGGGCGAGCCTCTTGCGCAGGTGGCGGTCCACCAGCCAGCGCACCATGCCGCCGATGAAGATCGGGCTGGAGGACGACAGCGGCAGGTACACGCCCACGGCGAAGGCGAGCGAGGGAATGCCCGACATCTCCAGCACCACGGCGATCATCACCCCCAGCAGGACCAGCCCCCAGGGGAGCTGCCGGTTGAGGATGCCCTTGATGATGTAGGACATCAGAGTGGCCTTGGGCGCGTCGAACTTGGGGACCTCGCTGCCGTCGGGCCGCGTCCGGTGGATGCCGTTGATGCCGGGATCGACGAGGTACACGGGCACGCCGGCCTCGTTGACCAGGTAGCGGCCGGCCGGGCCGCCCACCTCGTCGGTCTTCTGCCAGACGCGGTAGGTGCCGGAGTCGGCCTGCGCCTGGGGACCCTGCAGGGTCTCCGTCCTCAGGGTGGCCAGCGTCGCGGGATCGACCCGCAGGCCCGGAGCGTAGCCCTGGGCGGTGAGTTGGCCCGTGGACCGGTCCGTGACCGGCACGTAGACGGTGGAGGCATCGTTCAGGCGGAGCAGGATGGGTCCAAGCACCAGGGCCGAGGCCAGGGCGCCCACCAGGATGGCGACCTGCTGGTGCTTCGGCGTGCCACCCACGAGGAAGCCGGTCTTCAGGTCCTGGGAGGTGGTGCCGCCGTTCGACGCCGCGATGCAGACGATGGCGCCGATCGAGAGGGCCGTGACGTAGTAGGTCGGTCCGGTCCAGCCGATCGCCAGGAAGATCAGGCAGGTGAGGAGCAGGGTCGCCACCGTCATGCCCGAGATGGGGTTCGACGACGAGCCGATCTCACCCGTGAGGCGCGAGGACACGGTGACGAAGAGGAAGCCAAAGATCACGATCAGGATGGCGCCCAGGGGGTTCCACTGCAGGTGGAGCTGGGGCACCAGCATGATGATGGCGATCAGGGCCACGATGCCGCCGGCCACGAGCTTGAGCGAGAGGTCCTGGTCCGTGCGAGGCACCGCGGCCCCGGCCGCGTCTCCCCTGCGGCCCTTGAAGTCGGCGAGGCCGCCCTTCAAGCCATGCCAGAT
>CAXTNS010000118.1:1477-3841 GCA_964245465.1 uncultured Thermoanaerobaculia bacterium | reverse complement strand
CCACGGCGCCGGCGCCGATGTAGAGCACGTAGGCGCCGCGGATCTCGTTGGGACCCATCTCGGAGATGGGGACCGTGCCGGGCGGCACGATGCCAGTGGCGGCCGAGCCGAAAAAGGCGATGGCCGGGATGAGCACCAGGTAGGCCAGCACGCCGCCGGCACACATGATGGAGGCGATGCGCGGGCCGATGATGTAGCCGACGCCGAGCAGCGCCGGCGAGATCTCGGCGGCCACCGAGCCGGCCCGGAACGGTGCCCCGAAGACCTTCTCCGGCACGTCTTTCCAGGCCTTGAAGACCATCATCGCCACCTGGTACGCGAAGCCGATACCGAAGCCGGTGAAGATCGTCTTGGCGCCGGAGGCGGTGGCCTCCTCGGCGGCGGGAGCGTGGCCCGACTCGGCGGCGGCGCGGTTGGCGATGGCCCACTCCTCGGACGTGGCGCCGGCCTTGAGCACTTCGGCGCAGGCCGTGCCCTCGGGATACTTGAGCAGGCCGTGCTGCTGGACGATGAGCGCCCGGCGCAGCGGGATCATCATCAGGATGCCCAGAAGGCCGCCGAGCACGGCCACCAGCATGACCCGCGTGATCTCCAGGTCGAAACCCAGGATCATGATCGCCGGCATGGTCACGCCCACGCCGAAGGCGATCGACTCGCCGGCCGACCCGGCCGTCTGCACGATGTTGTTCTCGAGGATCGTGGCCCCCCGCAGACCCAGCTTGCCCAGGATACGGAAAATGGTCAGCGAGATGACCGCCACGGGGATCGAGGCGCTCACCGTCAACCCGACCTTGAGGACCAGGTACAGCGACGAGGCGCCGAAGATGATCCCGAGGATCGTGCCGACGATCAGCGGGACCGGGGTGAGCTCCCGCAGCCGCACCTCGGCCGGGATGAACGACCGGAAAGCGGCGGCCCGGGGCTCTTCGGGAACCGCCCCGACGACGTCGGGAAACTCTTGGCGAGGGACTTCAGAAATTGCCATGCCAGGACCTCCTGGAATTTGGTCCGTACGCTACCACACGCGCTACCCCAGACCTCAACCAGAACGGGGTTAGCAAGAAAGGGACCACGCCCCATGGAGGAGAGGCAGGAAGCGTCCCCGTCCTCTCAGGAGGCCACGCTGTGACCTCCGCCCGGCCGTACCTGCTCGAAGGTGCACTGGGCGGGCTTCTTCTCCGGCCGCCAGCGCAGGAACTTGGTGCCGTGGCGGAAGCGTCCGCCGGAAAAGTGGTCGTAGCGCACCTCGCAGACCAGCGCGGGCCGCAGCGGCTCCCATTCGGTGGAGCGCCCCTGAGACCAGCGGCTGGGGCCGCCCGGGGCCTTGCCGGTGAAACCCGGAGGCTCCCGCAGGGGCAGGAGGATCGGCTCGAGCTCCCGGCGCTCCTCTTCCGTGAAGCTGGAGGAGAAGCCCACGTGGTCGAGCTGGCCCGAGGCGTTGTAAAGCCCCAGCAGGAGCGAGCCGATCTGACCCTCGTTCTTGCTGCCCTCCTGGGCCCAGCGAAAGCCGCCCACGACGCAGTCGGCCGTGCGGATCCGCTTGATCTTGACCATGGCGCTACGGTCGCCTGAGAGGTAAGGCGAGTCCGCTAGCTTGGCGATGACGCCGTCGAGACCTTCCGCTCCCAGCTCCTTGATCCAGCGCTCGGCAACCTTCCGGTCCGGAGTGGCGGGCGAGAGGTGGACGGACCCCTCCGGAATCTTCCCGAGAAGTGCCTCCAGGCGCTCCCGCCGCTCCTTCAGGGGCAGCCCGGCCAGGGACTTCCCCTTGTCGTCCACCAGGAGGTCGAACGCCTGGTAGCTCGCCGGGGTCTCGCGGGCCAGCTTGCGGATGCGGCTCTCCGCGGGGTGGATGCGCTGGAGCAGGGCGTCGAAGTCGAGGTGCCCGTGCTCGCCGCGGATCACGATCTCGCCGTCCAGCACGAACGACCGGAACGGCAGCTCTTCGAAGGCTTGGACCATCTCCGGGAAGTAGCGGTCGAGCGGCTGGCCGCTCTTCGACTGGAGGGCCAGGGTCTTCCCCTTGCGGAAGGCGAGGCAGCGGAAGCCGTCCCACTTCGGCTCGTAGAGCCACCCCTCGCCGCCAGGAATGCTCTCCACGGACCGCGCCTCCATGGGCGGGTAGGGGGGCTGGATGGGCAGGCCGATTTCCGGGAACTCGCCCGCCAACTCCTCGGCGGGCACAGCGGCGGCTTCGATACGGTCGGGTTTCTTCCTCGCCATACGGAAAGGAAGTCTGCAAAGGATGGGCCCCGCCCCGCAATTAATTCACGGCGTGCGGTACGGCCAGTGAGAAAGGAGCGATCTCCGCCTCGAACTTCTCGCCGTTCGGCAGGGCCATGAGGTAGGAGCCGTACATGGCGC
>CAXTNS010000118.1:750-1467 GCA_964245465.1 uncultured Thermoanaerobaculia bacterium | reverse complement strand
CTGGGTGTCGCCGTTGCCGTCGGTGATGATCCACTCGCGGCTGAGGAGCTGTGCGGTTTCGCCGCCGACGTTCGAGATCCGGACCCGGTAGGCGAAGAAGTAATAACTCTCCTGGGGGGAGCTGCGCTCCTCGTCGTAATAGCTCTGGGCCTGGATCCGGATCCCCCGGGTCGTCGTATCGCTCATGGCCGCATTATCGCATGGGGTCTTAAAGGCCCTGGGTTAGAATCCGCCCGCCTGAGAGGTCAAGGGAGGGAATATCATGGCTTGGCTGTCCGACCCCGAAATCTGGATCGCGCTGCTCACGCTGACGGTGCTCGAGGTCGTGCTCGGCATCGACAATGTGATCTTCATCTCCATCCTCGCCGGCAAGCTGCCGCAGGGCCAACAGGCCAAGGCGCGGCGGGTCGGCCTGGGGCTCGCCATGTTCCTGCGGGTCGGCCTGCTCGCCTCCCTGGCCTGGATGGTCAAGCTGACGGCGCCGCTGTTCACCGTCCTCGCCCAGGAGATCTCCGGCCGCGACCTGATCCTGCTGACCGGCGGCCTGTTCCTGCTCTTCAAGTCCACCCGTGAGATCCACGAGCGGCTGGAAGGTGACGATCGGCCTGCCGAGCGGCGCCTCGATCACGAGCAGCTGGAACGCCACCCTGAGCGGCAGCAGCGGCGCGGTGACCGCGTCGAACGCCGCCTACAACGGCAACGCCGGTGGCGCCGGGC
>CAXTNS010000118.1:0-740 GCA_964245465.1 uncultured Thermoanaerobaculia bacterium | reverse complement strand
CGGTCATCGTCCAGATCCTGCTGCTCGACATCGTCTTCTCGCTCGACTCGGTCATCACCGCCGTGGGCATGGCCAACCATCTCCCCGTGATGATCGCGGCCGTGGTGATCGCCGTGGTCGTGATGATGGTCGCCGCCGGCCCCATTTCCAACTTCGTGTCGGTCCACCCCACGGTCAAGATGCTGGCCCTCTCCTTCCTGCTGCTGATCGGCATGTCTCTGATCGCCGAGGGGCTCGATTTCCACATCCCCCAGGGCTACGTCTACTTCGCCATGGGCTTCTCGGTCTTCGTCGAGATGCTGAACCTGCGGATGAAGAAGAAGCGCGGCAAGCCGGTCCACCTGCACGAGCCGTACGTGGCGGAGACGGCGCGGGCGGCGGAGAAGGTGACGCCGAAGAAGAAGCGTTGACCGGCCGCCGCTGCCTCCACTATCTCCGGAACTCGCGCACCTCCCCTCCGGAGAGCTCGACGACCAGGGTGCGGTCGTTCGCCACGCCCCGGCCCGCGCCGAAGATCGGCAGGGTCACCTCGTCGCCGGGCCGCAGGGCCGCGGGATCGCGGTCGCCGAACAGGGGGGGCAGGGGGAGCACCTCGGAGTTGCCGTGCGGGGGCCGCACCGGGATCTCGGCCGGCGGCGGAGCGGCCAGCTTCCGGATGGGGTGTGAGCAGTTGTCGCAGCGGCCGCAATGATCGCCGAAGTCGGCGCCGAGGTCCTGGCCGAAGTAGTCGAGGATGGCCT
>CAXTNS010000117.1:12934-13541 GCA_964245465.1 uncultured Thermoanaerobaculia bacterium | reverse complement strand
CTGTTGGCCCTTGGGCAGCTTGAGGGTCGTCTCGTAGCGGGCGAACGTCCCGAGGCCCGGCGCCTCGGACAGGGTCAGGCGCAACGGCAGCGTCTGCAGCCGTGTGCGGCCGTCCCCGGTGTCCAGAGAGCCCATCGAAAGGAGCGCCTGTACCTCGTAGCCGCCCGCGACCGGCAACGGCGTCAGCGAGGAGGCCGGGATCTCCAGGGTCACCGGCAGCTCGACCCTCCAGAGACCGGCTCGCCGGGGCTCTCCGGCCTGGACACGGATCGTTTCCCCTCCCGGTTCCCCTCCGAACAGCAGCAGGCTCTCCGCCTGGAGCCCCGCCCGGGTCTCGTGCGAGAAGTCCGAGAAGCCGCCGCGCGACCGCACTTTCGACCCAGGCTGGCGCACCTCGACGCGGATGTCGTGGTGCTTGCCGTCCGCCCGCCACTGCGGGGTAAAACCGAGCCAGTAGTACGTCCGCGTGTCCGCCGCCACCCGCTCGAAGGCGTTGAGCCGCGCCGAGTTGAGCACCGCTTTGCCGCCCGTCTCCCCGGCCATGTACTCCATGGCCTGGTGGACGCCCCGCTCCCACTCCGAGGTGATGAAGCCGTGGGTCGCCGCC
>CAXTNS010000117.1:9899-12924 GCA_964245465.1 uncultured Thermoanaerobaculia bacterium | reverse complement strand
TGCTCGCGCCCAGGGGTTAGGCGCTACCCGGCCACGGCCGCGGCCGGGAGACGAGGACGGGATGCGGCCGTGTCGTCGATCCACCAGTCGTCCCGCCCGTCGTCACGTTGCGCAGGGAGTCGTCGCCGCCGGCGCGGAGGCCTTGACGCTCGCCCAGTCCGACTCGGAGTCGAGCCCCTGGACGTCCACCGGATAGATCGTGTAGCCGAGGAGGTTGGCCGTCTCCGTCACCGGCGCGAACAGGTCCTCGGGCTCGTTGGCGTCGAGAATGCTCGGGGTGTGGCGCAGGTTGGCGATCTGATACTGCGAGGAGATCGCCGGCCAGCCGCCGGAGAGCAGCAGCAGCACCTTGCGTCCCGGCGGCGGCGTCACCCCCCGCATGGCCGCCGACAGCGACGAGATCGCGCTCTCGACCTCCATGTAGAGCCCGAAGTCCACCCCGGAATCCACGATGAGGTCACCGGCGACGCCTTCGGACCGCCGCTCGGCCAGCCGCTGGACGCCGCCCGTGGGCCTCTTCTGGGCCTCCTCGAGGGTGCGCCGCAACGCGTCCCGGTCCCCTGTCCAGTCCATCAGCCGGTTGATCTTCAGACCGTCGAACGCCACCACGGCCATCTGGTCTCCGGCGCCGAGCCGTCCCAGGTCGGCCAGCAGCCGGCGTAGCACCACGTCCCGCTGCGCGGCGATCGAGAACATCTCGTCGATGAACACGAGATAGCTCGTCCCCACCTTGCCGCCAGGGGCCGAGGACGCGGCGGGAGCCGGCGCTCCGGTCTCCACCGGCGAGCTCGCCATCTCCCCTTCCGACACCTCCGTGAAGTAGTCGACCGGCACTTCCCTGCCATCCACCAGCAGCCGGAAGTCCGAGGCGTTGAGCCCCTCGATCCGGTTGCCCCGGCGGTCGGTCACCACCGCCTCGACGTTGACCACGCGGACGTCGATCGACTCGACAAAGGGCTCCTGTGCCGGGCGCGGGTCGGCCGAGTCCGCTCCCGCGGTTCCTACAGAAATCATCCCCACAGACAGGACCATCAGGGCGAGACAGACAAGACGGAAAAGCTTCATGAGCCGTTTCCTCCTTCAGAGATTCCAAGGTTTAACCATGACTGAGGCCTTGAGCAAGGAGGATGCCGGGGGAAAACCGCCAAAATCCAAGGAAAATGTCCGGGAAAGAGGACGCTCCGCTGGGGTCTCAGGGGACGAAGACCGGGAAAACGCGGGGCGTGCCCTGCCGGCACAAGTGGTTGCGACCTTGGTAGTGACCACTGTGACCGTGATCGCGACCGTGATTGCAACGGCGGCGACCGCGGCCATGGTGGCTTCAACTTGAATTGCTTTCTTACTCGGACGTGACCGGCGGCGGGAGAGGAGGTTTGCCCAGCATCTTGCGGATGGCATCCATGACATCGCCCTGCTGGCGCTCGGCCCGGTTTTCCAGAACCTGGAGGCGATCGTCCAGACCCTCGATACGGCCATCCGTACGAGAGGCGTGGTTATCCAGATTGCGGACACGTCCATCCAATTCCCTGTAGTAAGGCTCGATCCATCCCTTGACTTGATTGAACTCGACCCTGGCCTCGGTACGATAGCGATCCAGTTTTTCATCCACTCCCAAAACAGTTTCGGCAACTAGATGAAGCTCATGGCGCAAGCCTTCAACTAGGACATGGGTGTAGCGCTCAGCCTCTTCTCTTTTTTCGAGACGCTTGTCGATCTGCTCGAAGCGCCAAGTGGTTTCCTCACGGAATTTCGCGATCTGCTGGGCATTCTCCTCATAGGACTCCGCGATCTGCTGGGCGGTTTCCTCACGGAATTTCGCGATCTGCTGGGCGGTCTCCTCACGAGACTCCGCGATCTGCTGGGCGGTCTCCCTGAAACGCGCGTCGAAATAGGCGATCAGTTCCTGGTCCACTCTTGCCAGCCTCCTGAGCGTAACGTTGATCGGCAACAGACTACCATGGAACACCGCTCCGGGTGCAAGAGGGTCCCTGAAAGGATGCTGACAGACGATCTTTGTTCTCTGATTCTGGATCGCACCCGAGACGAGCACCGAATCTCCCTCCTGCGCATAGAATGGTCCCCGCTTTCCCGCTTCAGGCGTCCGGGGCGCGGGACCCCGGGGAGAAAGGTGACGTGGCCAAGGTCCTCATCGTCGAGAGCGATTCCGTGTTCGCCGCCGTGCTGGCGGATCGGCTGCACGTGGCCGGGCATGAGGTGCGGCGCCTGGCGGATGGCGCCCGGGCGGCGGCCACGGCCCAGGATCAGCACGTGGACCTCGTGGTGCTCGGCGAGTCGCCGGGAGCAGGGATCGGCGTGGTCGAAGCCCTGCGCGGACAGCCGGCGACCCGGTCCGTCCCAGTCCTCATGATCTCGGACCGCGGCGCCGCGGCCGATCGCGTGGCGGCCCTGAAGGCGGGCGCGGACGACTACCTCACCCGTCCCTGCGATCTGGAGGAGCTGCTCCTGCGGCTCGACCGCATGCTCGCCAACCGCACCGCGGCCCTCCAGGTGCTTCAGGGGGACCTCGCGAACCATCCTCTCTGGGCCCTGCTTCAGTACCTGGGGCAGGTGCGCAAGAGCGGCGTCCTGCGGGTCAAGGGGACGGCGGGCTCGGGCTCGATCGGCATGCGCGAGGGCGAGGCCGTGGAGGCGCGGTGGGAGGGACTCTCCGGCCGCGCGGGGATGCTCGCCCTGCTGTCGCTCGAAGAAGGGGGCTTCCGCTTCGACCCCGCTCTGCCCGGTCCGGACGTCCCAGGAACCGGGAAGAGCCTGCCGCTTCAGGAGCTTCTCTTCGAATCCGCCTGGCTCAAGGACGAGATCGGCAAGAGGCGGCACCACCTGCCTCCCACAGGCCAGCCGATCCAGGCGCTGACGCCCAACTTCCCCACCGTGGACGAGAATTTCCACGGCCTGCCCCTGCGGCGGGTCTTCGACCGCGTCCTTCAGCAGCCCGGGGCGCGGCTGTTCGACCTGATTGCGGACGAGGCGGAGGCGCCGATCTCGACCCGGCTCGCGGTGGCCCTGC
>CAXTNS010000117.1:7973-9889 GCA_964245465.1 uncultured Thermoanaerobaculia bacterium | reverse complement strand
AGACGGATGCGGAGCTTCAGAACACCCGGGAGATCTCCACCGCCCTGCTGTTCGAGGTGGCGGTCGAGGACCTCGTCGAGGGGGCGGCCGCGGCGGGGTTCGCGGGCTCGGCCTTCCCGTACCTGCTGCTGGTCGAGCCCGAGGTCTGGCCGGCCCTGCGCCGCCTGGTCGAGGAGGGGCCAGGGTTCCGCCACAATGAGGGGCTGCGCCGGCTGGTGGAGCAGGTCGAGTTGCGGAAGGCCGGCAGCGCCACGTTCCCAAGCCGCAAGGGGAAGCTGTCGCTCCACGTGCAGGTCCTCTCCGGGACGGCGCAGCCGCAGGTCAACGCCATCGTGCCCGGCTGCGCCGGGGTGCTCGTCTGGCTGCGGGGCGCGGGGAGCCTGGAGGCCGCGCGCTCCGTGATCCACCGGCTGGAGACGAGCGGTCCGCGCGGCTCCGCGGGCGTGCTGGTGGCCGGCGGCGAGGCGTCGGGCCTGGTCCGTGGCACCCAGCGTTGGCGCGGCACTGCGCACGAGCCCCAGAGCCTGCTGGGCGTGCTCCGGCTGCTCCAGCCGCTGGACGCGAGATAAGCTCCATGTCCATCCGTCCCACCGTCCTGATCGTCGATCCCCAGGCCGAGCGCCTGCGAGAGCTGGGCAACCGGCTCGCCGCCGAGGCTTACGAGGTGGTCCCCGTGACGGACGCGGTCCGGGCCCGGCGCTTCGCCGAGGGGCTCGGATCGGCCGTGATCGTCTTGGCCCACGAGGTGCTGGCCAGGGACTCCGATCTCCGGGAAGTCCTCGCGAACGGCCGCACCGTGGTCGTCCTGGGCCGGCGTGCCGAAGACGAGGACGGCCTGCCGGAAGCGGTCTCCTTTCTGGCCGTGGGCGGTCTGGAAGCTCCGGAGATCGTCCGGCGTCTCCTTCTGGTCCTCCTCGGGGAGGAACTGGGCCTCCAGCCGGACGCCAGCCTGTCGTCGCTGGTGGGCGACCTCGCGCAGACGCCGCTGATTGAGATCCTGCGCGGCCTGGACGCGGCCGGGAGGAGCGGCCGGATCGACTTGCGGGGCGGCTCGCTGCTGCTCCACGGCGGCCGGCTGGTGGCCGCGGCCGCGGGACCGGCCCGGGGCCTGAAGGCGTTCTGCCGCCTCGGGCGCCTTCACGAGGGGCCGTTCCGTTTGGTGCCCGGGGAGTTGCCGGCGCCCCGCGAGATCGAGGAGGACCTGGACGCCCTGGTGCTCGCCGCCATCGAGGACTCGCTCGGGGAGTACCCGGACCCACGGGTGCAACTGGAGGTCGAGATCGGGCCGAGCTTCTTCGCCAAGCCGTTCAAACCGCTTCAGCAGAGGATCCTGGGCGCCGCCCAGCGGGGCGCAACCCTGCGGCAGATCCTGGACGGCCTGCCGGACCGCGACGGCGAGATCGTGCAGGAGGTGCTGCGCCTGGAAGAGCAGGGATTCCTGGTGCGCCGCGAGCCGGCCGTGCAGGTGGTCACGGATTCGACGGCGGACCTGCCGCCCGACGTGGCCGCGGCCCACGGCATCGTGGTCGTGCCGCTGACGGTGGCCTTCGGCCCGGAGGTCTTCCGCGACCGGGTGGACCTCCAGCCGGGGCAGTTCTACACGCTGCTGGGCAAGAAGAAGGCCCATCCGGCGTCGAGCCCGCCCACGGGGGAGGAGCTCGCCCGGCACTACGGGGAGTGGCTCGCCAGAGGGCACGACGTGGTGTCAATCCACCTCTCCGCGCGCCTGTCGAAGACGGCGGAGAACGCCCGGGCCGGCGCCGCGGCGACCCAGAGGAACGGCGGCGCGGCTGTCGCGGTCCTGGATTCGGGCCAGGTGAGCCTGGGCTTGGGCCTGCTCGCCCTGTTCGCCGCCCGCCTGGCGGCCCGGGGCGAGACGGCGGTCGAGATCCGGCGCCGCCTGCTCGCCATGGCGC